>JBJMHG010000210.1:0-5222 GCA_045807485.1 Actinomycetes bacterium | reverse complement strand
CCTCTGTCGTTGCTGCGTGAGGCCGAACGACTTCAGCAACTTCGGTCACGCCCAGCTCACGCGCGAGCCGCATCGTCAACTCGAGGCGCACGGGGTCCATCGGGTGCGAGGGGCCGAAGTCGTAGCCGATCATCGCGTCGTCCCAGAAGACCTGCGCGCCGCCGCTCACCCCTTCACGCTACCCACGTGAGATTCCCCTACTCAGTGCGCAGAGCTTCGACCGGTTCTAGCTTCCCCGCTCGACGAGCAGGGAAGACACCGAAGAACACCCCGACTGCCACTGACACCGAGAAAGCAAGAACTGGCGACCACCAGGCGATCAAGGCGGGCAGGGGTGTCAGCGCGTTGGCTAGAAGCGACGCACCAACCCCTAAGGCGATACCGATTACTCCGCCAACCGTGGTTAGCAGGACCGCTTCGATCAGGAACTGAACGGTGATGTCGCGACGTCTGGCGCCAAGTGCTTTGCGAAGTCCGATCTCGCGAGTTCGCTCTCTCACCGACACGAGCATGATGTTGCTGACCCCCACGCCCCCAACCAAGAGTGAGATAGCTGCAATGGCCGCGAGCACCAGAGTGAGTAGGCCCAAGATGTCCCCCAGGGTCCCCAAGATCTGGCTTTGCGTGACCGCGGAGAACTCTTCGTCCGGATACTTGTCTTGCAGAGCTTGAACCACCTCACGCTTGACCGAGTCCACCTCGTCAATTGTCGGGGCCTTCACGGCGAGGGCATCAATACGATCGACTCCGAAGAGCTGCTGCGCTGTGGTGACCGGAATGTGCACCTCGTCATCTCGACTGACCCCGAACGCAGAACCAACCTCCGCAAAGACGCCAATGACTCGAAACCTCACACCCGCAATAGTGATCTGGCGCCCGAGCGGTTCGACATCTCCGAACAAATCGTCTGCCACGTTGCTACCGAGTACTGCGACCCGCCGTCGGGTGTCGACGTCCGCCGCCGTCAAGTACTCCCCACGCGCAACCGGTCGCGTGAACACATTCGGAACGTTCTCATTCGTTCCGGCAATCGTGCTGAAGACTTGGATCGACCCGACCGACACCGTCTCGCCACTGGAGACTGTCGTAGCAACGGCGTCTGGATTTCCGATCACGCGGCCGAGGTATTCGACGTCGTCCAGCTGCAGCCGACTGATCGAGGGTGCCGCGCCAAACTCCACCGATCCCGGGAAGACGAAGATGATGTTGGAACCCAGTCCCTCGACTTGAGACTCCACCTCCTGCTTGGCGCCGCTTCCGATGGCCACCAGCACAACAACCGCTGCCACACCGATGATCACGCCCAGCATGGTCAACATGCTGCGAAGGCGGTTCGCGCGTAAGGCGTCCAGGGCGACGCGCAGGGCCTCGGCGAACCTCATGCGCCGTCGACCGACGCTTCGTCGCGCTCGATCAAGCCGTCGCGGACCCGGATCTGGCGGTTGGCGCGCGCTGCGATGTCTCGATCGTGGGTCACGAGCACAACCGCTACGCCGCGCTCTGAGTTCAGGCGCTCGAGAGTTTCCATGACCTCGCCACCGGTGCGAGTGTCAAGGTTGCCTGTGGGCTCGTCTGCCAAGAGCAGCTCGGGCTCGCCCACCAAGGCTCGGGCAATCGCAACGCGCTGCTGCTCCCCTCCCGACAGCTCGGTGGGCTTGTGACGCATGCGCTCCTCGAGCCCGACTGCCGCGAGAGCGGACGCCGCACGCGCACGGCGCTCAGACTTGACTACGCCGCGATAGAGAAGCGGGAGCGCGACGTTGTCCAAGGCGCTGGTGCGGGACAACAGCTGGAACGCCTGGAACACGAAGCCGATGGTCTGGTTACGAAGCGCTGCCAGCTCAGAGTCCGACAGCGACGTAGCATCCCGGCCACCGACCGAGATCACTCCGCTGCTGGGCCGGTCCAACAACCCGAGCAGATGCATAAGGGTCGACTTGCCTGATCCGCTGGGTCCGGCGATCGATGCGTACTCACCAGACTCGATGCGTACGGTGATGCCACGCAGTGCCTCGACCTGGACCCCGCCCAGCGAGTAGACGCGGGTGACGTCAACTGCCTCGATGGCAGGCGTCGTCACGGGAGCGACTCACCATCGCTTACCTGATCGGCTCCGCGCACCACAATCGTCTCGCCCTCATTCAACCCGTCGACCACCTCCAGATAGTCCTCTCCCTGGGCGCCCAAGGTGACGTAGCGCTTGCTCGCGGTATCGCCGTCAACGACCCATACAGCATCACGCTCACCGTCTCTGAACACGGCTGCGACAGGAACGGCGAGGGTGTTCTTGGAGGTCAGCACACGAAGCGATGCGACGGCCGACATGCCTGGACGTGGACGCGGCGCGGGCAATCGTTCCACGGTCGTTCCACCTCCGAGCGAAAGTCGAACGACATAGCTGACCCCACCGCGGCTGGACGTTGTTGGCGACAGGTCGACGTTCTGCACGGTGCCGCGATAGGTCGCGCCGGGTACGGCGTCCAACTCGACGTCGGCCACCACTCCGCGACGAACCAAAAGCACATCGGTCTCATCCACCTCGGCACGGAGCGTGAGCAGTGACGTGTCCGTGACCGTCAGCACGGGATCGCCGTCACTGACGGGACTACCGGCCGACACGATGCCGCTGGAGCTGCCACCAGAGGTTGAACTCGCTCCCAGCAGTGACTGCGCCTGGCCGGCGATGCTGGAAGGGAGCCCGTCCACCACCGAAGACAGGTCGTTCCCGCCGCCATCGGAAGATGCGCCGAAGATCACCCTGCCGCTGATCGGGGCCCTGACCGTGAGGGCCTTCACGGCTCGCTGGGCCAACTGAACCGCCGCTTGTGCTTGGACCGACTGCGCTTGGGTGAATGCAGCGAGCGACCGTTCCAAAGCGGACACGCTGCCGTTGATCTGGTCGACCGTCGCCTGTGCCTGCGCCTGAGCTGCCCGCAATTGCGCCTCCGCCGCGGAGATCTGCTGCAGCGCCTGCTGTCGAAGGTCTCGGTCTTGGATTCGCCTTGCGGCGGCACGCGCCTGCGCGAACGCACGCTGTGCTGCAGCTGACGCCTGTTGCGAGCTTGCGCCGGTGGAAGCTTCTGGCAAGTTCACGGCTGCCGGAACGTTGGCTGTCGCTTGCTGTGCCGTTGCCAGCTGTTGCTGCGTCTGCGGCGAGTCGATCACGAACAGCACGTCACCCCGCTTCACCCTCTGGCCATCGCGCACTGCCACCCGACTGACCGTTCCGGTGGCGGAGGATGTGACGACGGCCGAGGCGGCCGCGACGACCGAGGCGGGCGCCTCGACTCTTTCGACGACTGTCTCGCGCCCCACTGTGCCGGTCTCAACCTCGGGTTGATCGCTCGAGGAGCAGCCCACGACGGCAAGCAGGCCCAGCAGCGAGAGGGTCAGACCCACGCCGGTCCGCCCGGGCATTTTCATCACCGGTTCATCGTAGGTTTGAAAGCGAAAGACGCACGACAGAAGGGACTGAGCTGGCGGTCACTCGTGGCCAGATGCCAGCTCGCGACTGCGGTCACGCGCTGCTTCAAGCGCAGCCAAGAAGGCGGCTCGCACCTTGTGGTCTTCCATTTCGCGTATGGCCGCGATGGTCGTGCCGGCCGGTGACATCACCGCCTCGCGAAGCTCCTGCGGGGTGTCACCTGAGTCACGCAGCATGACCGCGCTGCCGATCGCCGTTTGCACGATCAGGTCGTGCGCCACAGACCTGGGCAGGCCCAGCAGAATGCCAGCATCGGTCATGGCCTCGACAAGATAGAAGAAGTACGCAGGCCCGCTACCTGACAGAGCAGTCACTGCGTCTTGCTGCGACTCGGGGACGCGGATCGTGCGTCCGACTGGTTTCAGCAAGCTCTCTGCCTGCTCGAGGTGTTCTTCTGCGGCGAACGAACCCGAAGAGATCGCACTCATGGCCTCATCGACGAGCACCGGCGTGTTCGACATGACGCGCACGACGGGTATGTCCACGGGAACCCTACGTTCGATGAACGATGTGGTGATGCCCGCCGCCACCGAGACCAGCAACTGTTCCGCCGACAGCTCGGGTGCTATCTCGGCAAGAAGGGTGCCCATGTCTTGGGGCTTGACCGCCACGACAATGGTCGTCGCTGACTTGACGGCCTGAACGTTGTCGGTGACTTCGACTCCATACCGCTCACGCAGAACCTGTGCGCGTCCGTCGTCGCGGGTGGTGACTACCAAGCTGGACGCCGGGCGTCCGGCTCGCACCATCCCAGACAGCAGCGCCTCGCCCATCTTTCCGGCGCCGAGAATGGCGATTCCCTCAGTCATGGTGGTCAAGGATGGCACGGATGCCCAGAGCCAGGTTTGCTGGACGCTCGGCCATCCTCCGAATGAGGTACCCGTACCACTCAGTTCCATAGGGCACGTAGACGCGAACGCGTTCTCCTGCGTGCAGCAACCGCCGCTGTTCATCACGCCGAACCCCGTAAAGCATCTGGTACTCATAGCTGCCACTGATGCGGCCGAACCGCCTAGTGAGAGCCTCGGCAATGGAGATCAAGCGGTCATCGTGTGTCGCGAACATCGGATAACCCTTGCCCGCGAGCAGGACTTTCATGCAACGGACGTACGACCGATCGATATCGGATCGATCCTGATACGCCACGGACTCTGGTTCGGCGTATGCGCCTTTGCACAGACGGATCCGCGAACCCTCCGTCGCGAGGTCCCTGCAGTCTTGTGCCGTCCGACGCAAGTAGGCCTGAAGGACGGCGCCAGTATTTGGGTAGTCGGAGCGCAGGTCAGACAGAGTCTGCAACGTCAGGTCGGTCGTGGTGTGGTCCTCCATGTCGAGCGTGACCGCTGTGCCGACCGAGTCAGCCGCCTCGCAAATCTGCCGTGCATTCTCGGTTGCGATCTCGTGTCCCCCACCTGGCAACGCCTGTCCGATTGCAGACAGCTTCACCGACACCTCGGCATCGCGAGTGAGTTCGGCGTCCGCCAGCCGGTGCAGTATCCGGATATAGGCGCCCGTGGTGAGATCGGCTTGCTCTCGATCATGAGTTCCCTCACCGAGATAGTCGAGAGTGACTGCGAACCCCGAGTCACGTAGGTCACTTGTTGTGCGGATCGCGTCATCGTCGGAGTCTCCAGCAGCAAATCGAGTGACGACACCAGAAATCCCCGGCGCGGAAGTCACAATCTCGCGTATCGCCTTACTGCCGGCGAGAGAGAGCAAAGCGCCACGAACGATCACG
>JBJMHG010000209.1:0-7303 GCA_045807485.1 Actinomycetes bacterium | reverse complement strand
GTCGAGCTCGAGCTCGAACACGAGCTTGTGGCCAGCTTCGAGCTGGACACGTACCCGCAGACCCGCATGGCGGTAAGTGGGGGCAGCTATGCCGTGACCGTTGAAGACCCAACCGCCGACCCGTCAGAGATCGCCATCCTCGACGGCCTCGGCGCGATCGCGGTAATTGCCGCCGGTGGTACCGATGAGTCCGGTGACGGTTGGTTGGTCGAAGTGTTCCTCGACGAGCTGAGCGGTTTCGGGCAGGAACTGGGCGGCGTCCTGCGCCTGCTGGTGCTGGCCGCGTTGCACCCCTCGCAGCACCGCTGAGCGCTCAGCGCTGGCTGTTTTGAGCGGTAGCGGCGCCCGGGAGCGGTCATTCACTGCTCCGAATCGGCTCAAGCAGGGCGTTGACATGGGCCGATAGCACTCTTGAAGGAGGCTGCATGACAGTCGGCCATGAGCCACGCCTTGATGAGGCGCGCCGCGGGGGACTCGCGACGCGCTTAGGTGCGCTTGCCGACATCGCCAGAGCAGCGTGGGCCGGAAGTCACCAAGATCTGCTCATGCAGGCAGCGGCGTCGGCGCGTGAGGCACTCGATGCCGCTTCAGTGTCGATCTCGCGATGGGATCCAGAGTTGAACCAGGGCCAGGTTCTCCTCAACGAAGGTCAGCTCGGTCCGTTCGAGGAACCATTTCCCGTTGATGAGGTTTACGGCGCAGACGTCTACGCCAGCCTGCAGGCGCTGTCGGATCAGCTCACCGGGTGGACGACGAACATCGATGACCCCACCGACGACGGTCCTGACTCCGACCTGCTGAAACGACTTGGCAAGCACTGCAGCATCGGAGCACCGATTCCGATGGAGGGGCGGATCTGGGGCGAGCTGTACCTCACACGTACTGAGGACCAGCTCTGTTTTGATGCCTCTGATGTCGACCTTGCGCTCGTCGTTGCTGCACAGATTGGCGCCGCGCTTGCCACAGCCCAGCACCTGAACAACGTGGATCAGCTCGCTCACACCGACCCACTCACCGGCTTGGCCAACCGTCGGTCGGTGGACGAGTCACTTGACATCGCGCTGAGTCGCCACCGGTCTGAGGCTGTTCCGGTGAGCTTGATCGTGTGCGACCTCAACGGCCTGAAACGCATCAACGATGAGCAGGGTCACGACGCAGGGGACCGGGCGCTCGTTCGATTTGCCGGGATGCTCAGTCGAGTTGCCACCAGGCTTCCCGGGTCGATCGCAGCACGCCTAGGCGGTGATGAGTTCTGCATCGTGGTCACCGACGTCTCGGCCGACGACGTCGTCGTCGCAGCGGAGGAGCTGTGTCGATTGGTGCTGCGGTCCCCGCTCGAAGGTGTTTCGTGCGGCGTGGCGTCCACTCAGGACGACGTCGGTGAAGTCGAGACTGCCGGTCGGCTGTTCCGTTTGGCAGACGCCGCCCAGTACCGGGCCAAGCGCAGCAACGCGTCGGTTCCAATCGTCGCAGGCAGAGGCCTGCCGCCGGACGTCGTTGCTTTGCAAGGGGCGCAGGCGCCGATCGCCGCAGCCGACCGTCGAATGTTTCGCGGTCGCGACTTGTCTGATACTGCGCGACTGCTGCGTTCTGGCATGAGCGTGCTGGACGACGCGCGCGATCGAAGCGTCGTCGACCGACTGGCGTTGATTGCCGAGCTCATTGCAGACCAGAGCCATCCGATCGGATGGTGGTTGTCCGAGTGCGACCGTGAGCGGGGGCTCGTCCGCACCAGTCGGTATGCGGTGCATCGCGACAGCTCACAGCCGGGTGAGGTGCTGGAGTCAGGTATCGGTAGCGAGTACCGGCTGTCGGACTATCCCCAGACCGCCTACGCGATGGCCGGAAACGTCGTGCTGCTGAATGCAACCGATCCTGAGACCGACCTGGCCGAAATCGAGATTCTCGAGCGGATGGGCGCCTCGATCCTGTTGATGGCCGGCATCACCGGCTCTGACGGTTCCGGCTGGTTGCTTGAGGTCTACGGAGACGCGATGAGCGCGCCGTTGTCCGACTTTGCGATTCCGGTTCGCGCTTTGATGGCCCTAGCAGCGCTGGAAGCGGCACCCTCCTGAACGGCTGCACGGCACTACCGTGAGTCACGTGTCCGCTCGCGAACCCCTCAACGCTGAAGAGCTGGCCTCCACGCTCCTTCGACCCGGTGGGTTTTGGACGTCACTGGAGATCGCTGACTCGATCGACTCCACCAACTCAGTCCTCGCCGAACGCGCGAACACAGGAGCGGCTGTCTCCGGCGCCATCCTCGTCGCCGAGGAACAGACCGCAGGGCGGGGGCGTCGCGGACGGAGCTGGTTGGCGCCCAAACACTCCTCGTTGATGGTCAGCATCTTGATCGAACCTGCGGTCGACCAGTCCCAATGGGGATGGATGCCGCTTGTGACGGCGCTCGCGGTGACCGACGCAGTGGCACGAAACGGCGTCCATTCGAGCATTAAGTGGCCGAACGACGTCGTGGTGGCCGAGTCCAAGCTGGCGGGTGTTCTTTGTGAGGTCGTGTCGACACCCACTGGCCATGCCGTCATCGCGGGGTGGGGAATCAACGTCGATCAGCATCGCGATGAGCTCCCAGTGGCTGATGCCACGTCCATGCTCTTGTGCGATGGAGCGGTTGACCGAGCCGCCCTTTTGACGGAGTGTCTGCGCGGCTGGGAGTTCTGGTTCGCTTGCTGGAACAGGGCCGATCCTTCCGATCACTTGGTCGTCGACACGTACGTCGCGCGCTCTAGCACCCTGGGCCGAGAAGTTCGCGTGGACCTCCCAGGCGGTTCTACGATCTCGGGAGTTGCCCGCCGTCTGGATTCCAACGGTCACCTAGTAGTCGATGTAGATGGAGTAGAGCAGACCGTCGCCGCGGCTGATGTCGTTCACCTGCGGCCAGAGCGTCTGCGACCATGAGCGCATGGCTTACCCGCAGAAGCTTCTCACCGACGGAGAGTCAGTCGTCTATGACATGCGCCCGCATTGGCGGGTGCTGTTCTTTCCCGCAGTGGTGCTGATCGCGCTGGTGTTCGGCACAGTGCTGCTTCTGTCCTGGGTTCCGAGCGACTGGAACTGGGCACGTTGGGTGGTTCTGGCTGGCGCCTTGTTCGTGCTGGTGGTCTGGGTGTTGCACCCGGTAGTTCGCTGGGCAACTTCGCAGTACGTGCTCACCAATCGAAGGGTCATCGTGCGCTCGGGAATCATCGCGCGCCAGGGCCGCGACATGCCGCTCGCTAGGGTCAACGACTGTCACTTCAGCTATGGGGTGATCGATCGCATCCTCGGCTGTGGAAACCTCGTCGTCGAGTCCGCCGGAGAAACCGGTCGGCTCTTGATTTCGGCGGTGCCAGACGTCGAGCTGATCCAGCGTGAGATCTTCCGACTGCACGAGGAGGACGACCTCCGACGCCGTCAAGAGGGTGACTGACCGCGTGACGATGGTGCTGCTCGCTGAGGACGACTCCGCGATCTCGGATCCGTTGGCACGCGCGTTGCGGCGTCAGGGATACGACGTGCGCCTTGCCGAGAATGGCCCTGACGCTCTCGCGGGTGCCCGGAACAGTGACCTCGTTGTGCTCGATCTCGGACTGCCAGGTATGGACGGCTTGGAAGTTTGTCGGACGCTGAGGGGTGAAGGGCTGCAAGTTCCCGTGCTGGTGCTGACCGCTCGCAGCTCTGAGATCGACGCTGTCGTCGGGCTGGACGCCGGTGCAGATGACTACGTCAGCAAGCCGTTCCGGACCGCCGAGCTGATGGCTCGCATCCGTGCGCTGCTGCGGCGAGGGCGCCCAGGCCTCGACGTCGTCCGCGTTCAAGACCTGGTGATCGAGACCGCTTCGCGGCGCGCATGGAAGGGCGACGAGGAGCTGATCCTGTCTCTGCGGCAGTTCGACCTGCTCGCGTTCTTGGCGTCGCACCCCGGGCAGGTGCTCAGCCGTGAGGAAATCATGCGCCAGGTATGGCAGACCTCGTGGATTGCCTCCACCAAGACCGTCGACATGCACGTGTCATGGCTACGTCGAGCGTTGGGCGAGTCGGCAAGCGCTCCGAGATACATCACGACGATTCGCGGTGTCGGATTTCGGTTCGAGGAGAGCTGAGGTGCGGCGCAGGATTTTGCGAGCCACCCTCGGAGTGAGTCTCACGGTGATTGTCCTCATGACCGCTTGCATGTGGTGGGCCTACTGGGCGGCCACAACGTCGGAGCTCCAGACGGCAGTGGAGGAAAGTGCCGATCACATTGCGGGCAACCTGCGCGACCAGCTCGCGCAGACCAGCCGGATCCGAAGAGCTGATCTCGAAAGCGGGCTGCCGGTAGGTCATCGACTCGAGATGAAGTGGGACGACGGTCGGTTGGTTGTCGTGGGAGACGCAGTAGGAGATGGCCCGAGCTCAACCGAGCATGTTGCAGGCGCGGGCACGATCACGCTGATCGATGCGACCGGTCACCTGCAACGCCGGCTTTGGGTTGCCGGTGTGGTCATCCTTGGGGTGGCCATCGTGCTGTCAGCGCTTGCCACGATCGTTGCTGTCCGCACGTCTCGCAGGCTGACCGAACCGATCGCGGGGCTGGTCGACCAGGCTGAGCGACTGGGATCTGGGGATCTGCGGGCCTCCGGCCGTCGTTACGGGGTTCCTGAGCTGGATCAGCTGGCCGACTCGATGCAGGCCGCGACGCGCAGGGTCGCCGAGCTCCTTGCCGAGGAGCGATCACTCACGCTCGATGCCTCTCATCAGCTGAAGACTCCCCTGACCGCGTTGTCATTGAGATTAGAGGAGCTGGCCGCCTGGCCGGACGACCCATCGGTACGCGCGGAGGCCGTGACAGCGACCGAACAGGTCGAGCGGTTGTCTGCTGTCGTCGACGGTCTACTCCGCGATCGCCGCTCACCAGCGGCGCGCGGTGCTCGTGTACCTCTCCGTGCGGTCATCGACCAACAGCTCACCGAATGGCGTCCCGCCTATGACGCTGTGGGACGCGAGCTCCGCGCTCTCGTCGACGTCGAAGATGCGGTATCGATCGAACGGGGTCCGGTCGGTCAAGTCGTTGCATCCCTGATCGAGAACAGCCTCTTGCACGGCGCGGGAAGGACGACAATCGAGGCACGCGCACCACATGGCACGACGTGGATTGAGGTGTTTGACGAGGGTGAGGGAGTCACTGAAGAGCTGGCGCCGCGGGTGTTCGATCGCGACGTCAGCGGTTCCGGGGGTACGGGACTTGGACTCGCCGCAGCACAAGATGCTGCAGTCTCAATCGGAGGCCGAATCGCGTTGGTACGTCGGCGGCCCGCTCACTTCCGCTTCTTTCTCGACCGCGGGAAAGACCCAACGTCGATAGGCCCAGAACCGGAACAGGGTGCCAAAGCCAACCCCGATGATGTTGGCGGAGATGTTGTCCGCCAACGCTGACTGAAGGTCAAGGGCATATCGCGAGATGGCCAGCGGCACCAGCGTGATGACCAGACCAATGGCATTGAGCAGAAAGTACAACGAGTACTCCCGTACCCACCCGCGGCGTTGTCGGTGCTTCCAGGTCCACTCGCGGTTGGCCTGGTACGCGAACATCGTCGCAATGACCGTCGAGATGGCCTTGGCGGTCAATGGACGGTCAGCAAGCGCGCCCGGGTTCCCTACGTGAACCAGCACGTTGAACAAGCCCACATCGATGATGAAGGCGACGATGCCGACCGCGCCAAAGCGCGAGATCTCGCCGATACCGCGACGCAATCGCCCCAGCAGCTGCGCCGATCGCTCGGGACGGGTGGGGCTTTCGGTCACCCGGTGAGCGTACGTGGTGCGTGAGGCGGACGTAGCACCGCGAACTGGTCAGTCACCTGAATGCGCCGGGCTCGAAAGCGGTACTGAGCGGCCGGGCGGCCACCGTGACGCCCAGGTGATGCAGTTGAGCCGGTTTCCTCAATCTGCTCCCGTCGCACCAAGATGCGCCGCAGGTTGGTGGCATCGACATCGTGACCGAGTGCGGCCTGGTACACCGCCTGGAGCTCCGATGCGGTGAAGATGCTGGGGGCGAGCGCAAACCCCAAGTTGGTGTAGCTGAGCTTGGCTCGTAGCCGACGTACGCCGCTGGCGGCAATGGACGCGTGATCGAACGCCATCCTCGGCAACCCACTGACCGGATGCCATCGAGTATCGGCCGGAAGCTGTGGCTCTTGGTCAGCGGGGATCAGGCCCAGGTATGCCGTGGCAAGCACTCGCCCGGTGGGGTTTCTGTCGAGGTCGCTACGCGTCTCGAGCTGTTCCAGGTGCGCGATCTCTCGTACGTCCACCTTTTCCGCCAGCTGTCGGGCGACCGACTGCCCGAGGGTTTCGTTCGACGAGAGGGGACCGCCTGGGAGCGCCCAGGCTCCGGAGGCCGGACCCCTGCCGTGGCGCCAGAGCAGGACGTGGAGGGAGCCAAGCCGCACCTGGAGCACTACGGCGAGCACCTCGTGGGCGACCGACGGCACTGCTGCCACCTCCAGCCGCTGCGTGATAGCGTGAATTCCACAGTTATTGATCCGCAGGCAATAACCTCACGGGAAACCGTACCAGCGGTAGCACGTGCGAGGGAGGTAGCGACGGTGACAGCGCCAGTGGATCCGGCGTTTGCCGAAGAGGTTCGCCGGCTCGCGGCCGAGCGAGATGCGCTCATTCTCGCGCACAACTACCAGGTGCCTGCCATCCAAGAGGTCGCTCACCATGTCGGCGACTCGCTGCAGCTGGCTCGGCTCGCTGCAGCCAGCACGGCATCAACGATTGTTCTCTGTGGCGTGCACTTCATGGCCGAGTCAGCCAAGCTTTTGGCGCCCGACCGAACAGTGCTCATTCCCGACTTGGGTGCAGGCTGCTCCTTGGCCGACACGATCACCGCGGAACAGCTGAAAGAGTGGAAAGCCGAGCACCCCGGAGCAGTGGTGGTGTCGTACGTCAACACATCGGCTGCCGTGAAAGCCGAGACCGACATCTGCTGCACGTCCTCCAACGCTGTCGATGTCGTGAACTCGATCCCGGCTGACCGCGAGATCCTCTTCCTGCCCGACCAGTTCCTCGGTGCACATGTGCAACGAGTCACCGGCCGCGCGAACATGCACATCTGGATGGGCGAGTGCCACGTGCACGCGGCGATCAGCGGCCACCAGCTGGTCAAGCGGGTGGCTGAGCACCCGGAGGCTGAGCTTTTGGTGCATCCCGAGTGCGGATGCGCGACATCTGCTCTCTACCTGGTGGGCGAGGGCGTCGTGCCACACGAACGCACCCACATCTTGTCAACGGGCGGAATGCTGACAAAGGCGAAGGCGCT
>JBJMHG010000208.1:0-2609 GCA_045807485.1 Actinomycetes bacterium | reverse complement strand
GAGTTCCGGCTCCTACCAAGTCGATTCCACTGCCCTTGTCGTACGTTTTGGCGGCGGCGGGCAGCGTCAAGGCGAAACTGCGTGGCACTGACGAGCAGCTGTCGATGGGCTCGCTGCGTCTCATGCGCGCGGAAGCGCCGGTCGACCACAGCAAGGCGGTTCGCGAATTGGGTTGGCAGCCAAGGCCGGTCGAGGAGTCGATCCGCGAAGCCGCCCGGTTCTGGGTGGGGCTGCGAGACGCCAAACGCAAGAGCAAGACGGCGTAGGATCGAATCCTGAACAGCCACAGCCGATTCGCCTGAACGCCACGCCGATGGGTGTTCAGTCTCTGGCGTCCGCGCGTAAACAGGGTCTAGCGTCGATGACGTGACGGAGAAACTGCGCGTCGACTTGTCCGGTGCGCCGCAGACGATGCTGGCGACCTTCTATGCCAAGGCGGTGGACGCCGATCTCGAGCACCCGATCCTCGGTGACCGGTTCGCGAAGGAGATCGTCGACCGCATCGACTACGACTGGAAAAAGACGTCGATCACGGCGACGAATTCGCCCGCGGTCACCACGCGCAGCGCGCACTTCGACCGCTGGGCACGCCAATTCCTCGCGGTCCACCCCGAAGCCGTCGTGCTGCATCTGGGCTGCGGCCTCGATGCCCGTTTCTTCCGATTGGCGCCCGGTCCCGGTGTCGAGTGGTACGACATCGACTACCCCGACGTCGCGCACTTGCGCCAGCAGCTCTACCCGAGCCGCGACCACTACCACGTGATCGCCGCCTCGGTCACGGACCCGAGTTGGTTCGCAGAGATTCCGCGCGACCGCCCCACGCTGATGATCGGCGAGGGTCTGACCATGTACCTGATGCAGGATGACGGCATCGCGCTGTTGCGCCGGGTCGTGGACCACGCCCCGTCCGGCGAATTGCAGTTCGACGCGTTCAACCGCCTCGGCATCAAGTCGCAGTGGACCAACACCGTTGTTCGGCGCTCGGGAGCGACACTGCACTGGGGCATCGACGGACCCGAGGACATCCTCGAGGCGGTGCCCGGGACACGGCTGCTCTCATGGGTATCCGCCCTCGATTCGGCTGCCTTCGAGCACGTGCCCTGGTACTACCGCTGGACGCTGAAGGGGATGAGCCTGGTGCCCGGGCTGCGCTATATGGCGCAATACCATCGCTACGCCTTCTGAGCCTTCCGGCCGCGCATGCCCAACACGGGTTGCCGACGCTGACCGGGACCCCACCCTGCGGCCCACGGCCAGCGGCCACGGTCGTCGGCCCAGACCAGTTGCAGCGCCCGAATATCCGGACCGCCAAGTGCCACAGCGAAATTCAAATGCGCATCGGGATGGTCCACCTCGACGATCTCGAGCAGCGGGCCATCGCCCACAGCAATGTGCGCACCGGGCTCGAAAACGCGACCGCCCACCGCAGCCACTGCGACATCGTTCAGCACGCGTGCAGCGTCCTCCTGCGGTAGGCCGGTCACCAGCAGTTCCGGCAGACCGCGATCGTGTAGCCCGATCGTGTACGCGAACGGCAGCCGATCGTCGTCGACACCCTGTATCACCCAGCCATGCATCCGGATGCTTGCGCGGAGTTCGTCGAGGTATTCCTCTGTGGTGCCGTTGGGGTTGTCGCACTGCCAGCACATGACCGCACCTTCCTGTCGTAGTTATGGCCAGCTTGCGCTCGGGGTCCGACAACCCAGCACGGGTTGCATCGCTCGTCCGTCGGCGAATTCTGCGGACCACGGCCACCGACCTCGGCCGTCGGCCCAGACAAGCTGCAACGCCGTGATCTCCGACCCACCGAACGCCACTGCCCAGCCCATGTGCGCGTCGGGATGGTCCACCTCGACGAGCTCGATCAGCGGTCCGTCAGGCAACGACAATTGCTGCCCCGGAGTCAACGCCTCGCCGGTGACGAGCTTGCGCGCGCAGGCGTTCAGCAACCGCGATGCGCGCTGCGGCGAGACCCCGGTGATCAGTAGCTCGGGCACATCCCAGTCGTGGAGTCCGACCGTGTAAGCGTATGGCCTGCGGTCACTTTCGACGTATTGCACCGTCCAGCCCTTTTTGCGAATCTTTCCTTGCAACAGGTCGTAGTAGTCGTCGCGCGTCGCTTCGGGGTGATCGCACAACCAGCACATGCCCCGCCTCTTTCTGTCGTCGGTCCGGCCAGCTTGCCCCCTGGGTCTGACAAGCGGGCGTAGTGCCAGAATCTGACGGTGTCCACAGCAGGTCCCGTCAACGGTCGCGTCTCGAACTGGTTCACCGATCACCCGCAGTTGCGGCCGCCGTTGCCGGGGAACCGCGACGCAGACGTGTGCATCGTCGGCGCCGGATACACCGGGCTGTGGACGGCCTATTACCTGAAGCGGGCCGACCCGTCGCTGCGCATCGTCGTCCTCGAGGCCCGCTTCGCCGGCTTCGGCGCATCGGGACGAAACGGCGGCTGGCTCTCGGGTCTGGTGCCTGGCGACCGCATCCGAATGGCCCAGTTGTACGGCCGCGACCGTGTGCTGGCGTGGCAGCAGGCGCTCAACGAGGCCATCGACGAGGTCATCGACGTCACGACCGCCGAGGGAATCGACGCAGGCATCGTCAAGGGC
>JBJMHG010000207.1:0-2505 GCA_045807485.1 Actinomycetes bacterium | reverse complement strand
CTCCCCGCTCATCGTCCCCGCAGTTTATACCCCATGGGGTATCACGCACGGGGCTAAGGCAGTCTGTCGACGGGGCGAGCGACGCGGGCGTTATCCGAGCGCAACGAGCACATGTGCGGCGAGCGTCGGCTCTAGCTCGGCGTACTCCATGCCGCTGCCGACCATCACCCCCGTGTCGGTACGCCGCACCTTGACCACCTCTCCAGGCCGGACACCGGCACGGTTCAGCGACGCCATGAGCTCGTGGTTGTCCTGGATGGGCTCACCGATCCGGCGCACGGTGACGCGGCGGGAGTCGGCCTGAGCCACAGCATCGAGACCCGTGAGCTCACCTGAGTCGAAGACCAGCTGTTCGCCGAGCTCGTCGAGCCCGGGGATGGGGTTGCCAAACGGTGAGTGGGTCGGTTGCTTGAGAAGCTCGAGGATTCGGCGCTCAACGGTCTCGCTCATGACGTGCTCCCACCGGCACGCCTCTGCGTGGACGTCTTCCCATGGAAGTCCGATGACGTCGACGAGCAGACACTCAGCCAGCCGGTGCTTACGCATCACTCGCATGGCCATATCACGGCCGCGCGTCGTGAGTTCGAGGTGACGGTCTCCTTCGACAGTGAGCAGCTCGTCGCGCTCCATCCGAGCCACGGTCTGGCTCACCGTCGGACCAGACTGTTGAAGTCGTTCGGCAATCCGAGCACGGAGCGGAACTACTCCTTCTTCCTCCAACTCGAAAATCGTGCGGAGGTACATCTCGGTGGTGTCAATCAGGTCACTCACAGATGCATCATCCCTGACGGTAGACGGTCCGGCCACCGACGACGGTCTGCAGAACCGCGGCGTCCAGCAATCGTTCCGGGTCGGACGTCGTGACGTCGGGGTCAACAACGACGAAGTCGGCGTGCTTCCCCGGTGAGATCGAGCCCAGGCGGTCCTCAGCGAAGCACGACCATGCCGCGTTCGCCGTCGCATAGGTGAGTGCATCTTCGAGCGGCACCGCATTCTTGGGTTCGTTGGGCTCGAGCTCAGGGCTCAGCGCCGAGCGACGCGTCGTGGCGATGAAGAGGTTCGGCAGTGGTTCGAACGGAGCGGTAGGTGCATCGGTACCTAGTACGAGTCGAGCTCCGGACGCCAGCAACGCAGCGGCGGGGAACCCCCCGGCTGACCGCTCGGGTCCGAGCATTGCTCGCCAGTTGTCCTGGATCGCCGGGTCCGCGTGCACCGGTTGCATCGATGCTGTGACGTTCAGCTCGGCGAACCGGGGGATGTCCGCTGGATCGCAATACTCGATGAGCTCGATTCGGTGGCGCCGCGTTAAGGGGTCAGAACCGTTCTCGCGCTAGGCGTTCTCGATGGCATTCAAGGCAGCATGCACTGCGGCGTCCCCGATGGCGTGAAGCGCAACCTGAAGCCCAGCCTGGTCGGCTGCGGCCACGACCGGAGCCAGTGCCTCGTAGTCCCAGATCGGCTCGGGAAGCGCCCCGTTGGTGTACGGCTCGGTGACGTGCGCGGTGCATCCATCTATCACGCCGTCGACGACGAACTTGACGCCTGCGATGCGCAGCAGGTCGCCGGTGTGCGTCCGACTGAGAGCTGCGGCTTCGGACACCTGCGCAAGATGGGCGCCAACCGGACCCTCGCGTGACATGAGCCAGTGCGCCACAACCCGAAGGCCGAGGTCACCCCGCTGCTCGGCATGGGTGATCGCTTCCAGTGCCACAGGTCCCATGCCCATATCGATGACGGTGGTGACGCCTGATGCGTTGAGCGCTTTGATCGCTGCGTCGAGGTGTAGGCGGCGCTGGTCACCCGTCGTGATTTTGTCGAGGTGATCCCACGCGAGTTCAGCAGCAGTCTCTTCGAGGAAGCCCGTCGCTTTGCCGGACGCGTCGCGCGCGATCCGTCCGCCTGCTGGATCGGGTGTTGAGTCGATGATGCCTAGCGCCTCCAGCGCGAGAGAGTTGATCCACGTGGAGTGAAAGTCGTTGGCGTCGAGGAGGACCGGACGGTGTGAAACCACTGCATCGAGCATCGCCGCGGTCGGCTCACCGGGGACGGCGTCGAAGAGCCAGCTCTTGCCAAGCACCCAGTGCGACTTCAAGTCAGATCCAGCGTGGGCCGCAACGGCCGTCTGAATCTCGTCGAGAGTCTTCGCCCGCACCAGGTCGACTCGCTGCAAGGAACCACCGGTATGCAGTAGGTGGAAGTGCCCGTCGATCACACCTGGGATGACCAGCGCGCCGTCGAGGTCCACCGACTCGATCTCAGTGCCATTGGCCGCTGCAGCTGCAGTGGCGTCCACCTCTTCGTCGCAACCCACGACGAGGAACCGACCATCGTGCGCAGCGAACGACGGTGACCATGGCCGGCTCGGGTCGGCAGTGAAGACCTTCGCGTTCCGGTAGACCGTCGTGCCCATGGCGTCCTCGCAGGTCTCGGTGGAGTCTGAGATCAGTGCCTTGCTACAGCCGCATCCTGCCGCACGACATGACCTGCCTGCACTGCCGTACCCGC
>JBJMHG010000206.1:0-8713 GCA_045807485.1 Actinomycetes bacterium | reverse complement strand
TAGGTGGGCTGTCCTTACGTCCCTCACCTTGGATTTGTGGTACTCCGGCTGATGGGTTACACGTGTTTCGGTTGACTGGTGACACTCCTGAATCTAGAGAGGAAAGGCGAAAGGAGCCCAGACCGTTCATAACCGGCCACTGTGAGGTGGACTCGTCCGAGCCATCTTGACGAAGGGGTAGGTGCCCCCGTTCGTCTCATGCTCATAGTGTTCAACCTCTTCGAATCCGGCACGGCGGTAGACGGTGACCGCGCGCTGATTGAACTCCGCGACGGCCAGCGTCAGGGAACGCGTCCCGAACTGCTCCTCCGCGAACTGAACGCCGGCTTCGACGAACGCCAGCCCCAAGCCGCCTCCAGTCAGGTCAGGACGAAGGCCCAAGCCAATCTCAAGCGATTCACCATCGGCTTTGAATTCGAAGAATCCGACACGAGCGCCGCCGCGTCCATCGACCGCAAAGAACTGCCTACCCCAGCCCGCGGGATCAAGCAGCTCAGCCAAGTCGCCGGGATCGGCGTCCCAGTTGTAAAAGGCGTACTCGCCGGGGTAGCGCCACCCAGCCACCGCTTGAGCGTCGTCGACCGTCATCGCTCTGACCGTGAACGGAGGATCTGACACGTGTACAGCCTCGCATCATGCGATGCAGAACCCGTAGGACATAAATGAGGTGTGTTTGACCGCGATCCTTCAACGGTGGAGCGCCAACCGAACTTCGTACGAGCGTCGTTTCACCTTGAACGCACGGTGCGTAGTCAGAGTGGCCGTCTTGGTTTTGCTCAAGCAGTCTTGAGCTCTCCGAGCAGGCGCAAAACACCGCTGCATTGTCCAGACGTCTCCACGCCAAGTCAGCTAACTTTGCGTCATGGTCTCGACCGAGCATGTCCTTGACGAGGACTCCCAACTGCCCTCGTTACCGGTGAGCGTCCGGATCCAGAATTTTGTCGACGAGTTGGCCACCGAAGCCGGAGTCTGCGGAATTGGCCTGTTCGGATCTCAGGCGAGAGGGACGGCCAGCGAGGACAGTGACGCCGATCTCCTGGTGCTCGTCGAGCAGCCCGGGTTCTCCCTGGAGTGCACCGCGCGTGGAGGTCAGGATTTCGAGGTGGTGCGACTCGGCGAAGCGACAGCAATGGAGTACTTCACCGACAACCGAGACGCCGCGGCAGATGCTTGGCCCACTGCGAAGATCCTGTACGACCCGGAGGGCCGCTTGGGGATGGTTCGTGAACGCGCCCTGGCGCTCGTCGCCGAGGGGAAGCCTCCGGTCGACCCGGCCCGTTTGGAGTATTTGCGACGGTCCGCGACGGATCAGATCCGCGCTGCCGCCAGATTGGCTGCGTCAGACGTCGCGGGGGCTCGAGTCGTTTTGTACGACAAAGTCATTGATCTGACGTCGTTGTACTACGACGTTCGGCAGATGTGGACGCCGCACCTTAAGCGTCGCATGGCTTCCATCGGCGAGCTTGATCGAGAGTTCCACGGGCTCCTGCAGCGCTTTTTCGCCACCGACACGCCGCTCGACGAGCAGCTCCGTCTCGGACAAATGGCCGTCGACACGGTCTTCGGACCGAGCATCGCCTGACGACAGGGCTTATCCAGGTCGCCGGCAGCGCACCACTCACCCACTTGGCGTAGTTAGGCACCACACGCACCTCCGAAATCAATTCCAAGGTTTACCGAAGCTCTCCTTAGTGAAGCTGATCTTGTGAGGTCCAGTGCGCGGGGACGCAGTCTCTGAACCAATAAGTCCGCGGCTGCGATGGCCGCTGATCTTCTCTGCCCTGACCTTTGCTTTCACTCTTGCGCTACTGCCAATCGCGGACGTACTGCTCTCCGCCCGGCCCGCCTTTCTGCCAGCGGTTCTGGCCGTGGTCTTCGTCTTTCATCTGATATCTCTGTGCTTGCTCGTTGGTGACTACCGCGATCGCGGTGATCCGCGCATCCTTGCCACTTGTGCTGGGTACCTGGCAGCGCTCCTGCTGATCACGGCATATGCGCTGACATTGCCGCAAGTTGTGTTCACGGACCCCTGGTGGGAGTCGTCGCCGTCAGTCAGCCCCTATCTCTATCTTCTATGGCACGTCGCGTTCCCGCTGGCTGTCGGCCTCGCTTGGGCTCCGTGGCCAACTAGATGGACTCTCCCGAACGACCGGGGGGCGCGCGTTCGTCTCCTCGTTTTGACTCTCGGGGCGACGTGCACTGTGTCGGCCGCGATGATCATCTCTTGCATCGCCTTCGCCGACGCGTGGCCAAGCCTTGGCGAGGGTCTGGAGAAGTCGCCGTTGGCCAATAGCGCCGGTCCATTTGTCATACCAGTGCTAGCAGTTGTTTTGCTGCTTTCTTGGGATGGAGTAAAAGGTCGCGACGGCCCTGAACGGTGGGTACCGGCCGCTGTCTTGCTGTGTCTGTGTGACCTTGTCCTCGCGTCCGTCGAGAGTTCGCCGTACACAGTCGGCTGGTACGCAAGCCGAACGTTGAGCATGCTCACGGGTGGCATTCTCGTGGCCGCGATGCTGGCAACCTTCAGACGCATGAAGGCCACGGCCGAATACCTCGCCGCTTTCGACTCGCTAACCGGACTGCCCAACCGACGCAATACCCAGGACGTCTTGCGACGCATGGTTGCAAGAGCGGAGCGGTCAGACTCCCCTCTCTCTGTAATCAGTCTCAAGATCGACCAACTCGATGACATTCGTTTGAGGCAGGGCACGGTGGTTGCGGACGCGGTAATCGTTGCTGCAGCAGAGCGTCTGCAGCAAACCCTGCGCAAGGGCGACACCCCAGCGAGACTGGACCAAGACCACTTCCTCGTGCTACTTCCCGATTCCGACATGCGAGCTGGCGTGCTCGTTGCCGAACGACTTCGGATCGCCCTCGCTTGTTTGAACGTTCGGTCGGCTGGTCAGCGGATCAGCGCCAGTCTCGGCGTGGCGACGCTGAGACAAGGCGACACAGACATCGGCAGCCTTCTGCAACGAGCCGACGAGGCGCTCGACGACGCTGAGCGAAAGGGTCACAACAAGGTTGGCGTAGAGCCAG
The DNA here is from genome assembly GCA_045807485.1 of Actinomycetes bacterium. Classification (GTDB taxonomy): domain Bacteria; phylum Actinomycetota; class Actinomycetes; order JAHEKZ01; family JAHEKZ01; genus JAHEKZ01. The sequence goes on along the minus strand of JBJMHG010000206.1, from coordinate 5,674 downwards.
ACCTCGTGACTGACCGACCGCCGAGTGAGGGCTGGCTTCCTGAGGACCGGCTGCCGGTATAGCGGGAAAGCGCATAACCCAGCGCCCGAAGCTGGCCAACGAGTCACTCCGTGACTCTTCTGGTAGGCAACGACACAGTGTCGCCCCTTTTCACGTCGCGAAGTCGATCGCCGAGACCCTGTGCGTGCATCTTGCGGACGAAGTCGCTCAGCGGGCTCTTGAAGACGCCGTAGTCGTCGTAATGAATAGGGACGAAAGTGGAGGCGTCAATCAGCTGCGCCAGCGCTGTGCCCTGTTCCGCATCCATCGTCACCGTGGCGAGATTCAGTAGGCGAGTTCCCCCGAGGTGAAGGAGCGCCGCGTCGAAATCCCCGAAGCGCTCCTTGACGTCAGCTAAGCCGCCAAAGAGCAACGTGTCGCCGGAGATGTACAACCGCTGGATCAAATGATCCTGTTCTTTTAGCTCCAGCACTGTTCCCATCACGGGCGGAAGCAACGCATCCAGCGCACCGCGCCCATGCCTACCGGGCACTGATGTGATCGTCAGGCCGAACTGGGCGTCACTGAGGACGTGTGACTGCCAGCTGCGCAGGCCGTCAGTGGTGAAGCCCCGCCGCTCTAGCGTTCTTGCCGCAGCGGGCGTTGTCACCACCGGCCAGCTTCGGTTCATCCACTTATTCGCGATCCGGTCCCAGTGGTCGCCGTGCAGGTGCGAGAGCACCACCGCGTCCAAGTCAGGTACCTCGTCGATGGATAGCGCCGGATCGGTTTTACGCCGCGAGAACAAGCCCTTCCCCAGATAGACAAGCGACCCCTTACCGACGAAGTTGGGGTCAGTGAGCAAGCGGAAAGGACCCATGCGCAGGATCACCGTTGCGGTCCCGACGAAGGTCAGATCAACTGTCGGTTCGTGTTGGCCAGCGGATGTCACGGCGCCCTCCTCATGCAGCCAGTACCCGTGCGGCAGGTATTGCACGCACCATGCCGACTCTCGGTTGAGTGCTGGAGTCACTCGGCCGCTTCCGTAACGCTGGCGTAACGGTCGCGGTTGCATGATGTGCCCATGAGGCGGACGGCTGACGTGCTCGGCGCTGTCGAGGCGATGATCTTGGCGGTGTCGGCCGTGGTAGGCGTCTACCTCCTGATCGACGGCCATCACAGTGACGCATTTGGGATCGTCGGAATCTGGCTGTTCTTGGCCGTCACCTCTGCGGTCGGCTGGCTGCTGGCGTCTCGGATCCCCCGAAACCCGTTGGGCTGGCTGCTGTTGACGGTCTCCGGCCTATTCCTGATCGCTGCTGTTGCTTTCGTCCTGGGAAAAGCCACCGTGGACGCCTACCCCGGCCTGGCGACTTGGATGTTCTGGTACGCGGGTGACCAAGAAGTCACCTGGAGCTGGCTTCCTCCCGTGGGCCTGCTGTTCACTCAAGTGCTGTTGCGGTTTCCCGATGGAGAGTTGACTTCCCCACGCTGGCGGTGGTTCTCCCGGTTCACGCTGGTTTCACTTGTTGGGTGCACAGTCTTGCTCGCCACCACCCCGGGGCAGGTCGGTGTCGGCATCGACAATCCAGTGGGCTGGACCTGGGGAGAGCAGCATGCAGCGGTGGTCGTACCGGTCATGGCATCCGCCCTACTAGTCAGTTTCGTTGGCAGTGCCCTTTCTGTTGTGGTCCGCTATCGGCGGGGTAGCACGCTGACTCGTGCTCAGATCCGTTGGGTTGCTTGGGCCGGCTCAATTGTCATTGGTTTCTACATCTGTTCCTTCCTGGTACCCGGCGAGGTTCTGAACAGCTGGGTGGTTCTGGCTTACACCCTCATACCAGCGTCCATTGGTGTCGCGGTGTTGCGCTATCACCTGTACGACATCGACCGCGTGCTCAGTCGCACGACGACCTATCTCATCGTCACGGGATTGATGCTGGCGACCTATGCGGTGGCGGCCGCGGTCATCTCGCTCCCACTCGACAACGGCTCGCCTCTGACGGTCGCGGCAGCCACTCTCGCAGCCGCCGGAATCGCCCGCCCGGTTCTGACGCGAGTCCAGGCGAAGCTCGATCGACGGTTCAATCGATCCAGCTACGACGCAAGACACACGGTCGACGAATTCGGTACTCGCCTTCGCAGTCAGGTCGATCCGCCTCACATCAGGGAGGACCTTGTGACGATTGTGAACACCACGCTTGAACCCACCCGAGTCACGCTTTGGATCCGGCAGCCTTCGTAATAACTCATGGGTGCCCGGGCCCTGCACGCCCGAAGTGCCCAGCGCACTCGTCGTGGTCTCCGACGACCCGTAACCGGTTCTCTAGCAGGGCGCGATGCCGGGGTGGCGGAGGTGGCGTGCCGTCAGCCTTGACCTCGGATCCCGCTGTTGCGGTCCACGACCCTTAGCGGCATGTCACTCTGTTAGTCGGCATCAACGAAAGGGCGCCATGTCAAGGCAGTTTCGATCTCGACTCCTCGCCGTCCTGCTGCTGTTGCAGTTGATCGTCGCGGTCTCCGCGCCGACCGCTGCCAACGCAAGCGTCGGTTCCGCTGATGATCGGTTGATCTCGGCGCCGACGAGTTGGTGGACTTACACCGATGTCACGCCTACACAGGTCACGGCGTACCTGTCGACCCACGACGCACGCATAACAGACATCCAGGTGACAAGCTCTGCCCCGACCTTCACGGTGACCATGGTTCGAAATACCGGTGCGTACAACACTGGCTGGTGGTGGTACTACGGACTCTCTGAGACGCAGGTCAACAGCCAATTGGTGAACAACAACGCTCGCCCGATCAATCTGAGCGCCTACTCGACGACCGGCGGCGTGCGGTACGCGGTTGTGATGGTCTCGAACACCGGAACCAGCCAGCATGCGTCGTGGTGGTACCACGGGTCCGCCACGTTCCTCAACAACAAGATAACGGCTAACAGTGCTCGACTCACGCAGCTTTCAAGGTATCCGGGCGGCGGTTACGTCGCAATCATGGTGGGCAACACTGGAACCGACGCCAGGAGCTGGTGGTGGTACCACGGGGTAACGGCGACGGCCGTGAACACTGCGATTTCCATGAACTCTGCGCGCTTGGTGGATGTGAGCCGCAACGGCGATGGCACGTTCAACGTTGTGATGTACCGAGATACCGGGACTCGGTGGTACTGGTATTTCGATCTCTCTCCGGCCGCGGCGGTTGCGAAGGCGAACCAGCTCGGCGAGCGGATCATCGACGCGACTAGCTACACAACTAGCGGGAAACCTGGCGTGGCCGTCGTGATGACGGAGAACTTGAATGCCCTGTCACAGCGCCTGTTCGACGTTATTTCCCCGGCGGTGGATTCGGGTTCGTATGGCTTCTACCTGAAACAGTTCGGGGGCAAGACACTTGCGGGCCTGCAGCAGACCGTGCCGTTCGAACCTGCCGGGACGCTTGCGCTGCTCTACCACGCGAAGTCGATTCACGAGGAGTCACTCGGTAACACCACGGACGCAACCGTGGTCACCTATCACTACAGCTCACTGTCGGACCCCAATGACGGCTCCATCTGTCCGGATGACACCGGTACTACAACTACTTCGAACTTGAAGAACGCCGACACGCTGATGATGCAGAACTCGGACTACCGGATGTCTCGCGGGATCCTTGAGAAGTACACCAAAACCGCCGTGCTCAAGTACGCAAACTCACTCGGCATGAAATCTACCTCGATCAACCGCAACATCGGTTGCCCGTCGTCCGGGACGCCTAACCAGTCGACTTTGGCGGACCTCGGAAAGATGTACGAGGCGTTCCAGCAGGGCACCGTGACGTCAAACGCAACGTGGCAGTCGCAGTTCAAATCACGAATGCTCAACGACCTGAACTATTCCGGATTTAAGGCGTCGATCTGCCCAATCGTCAATCAGGAAGCCACAGCGCTTGGCAAGAGTGCGGCCGTCGCCACAAGTTTCTGCGACGCGATGTCTTGGCTCAGCAAAGGGGGGCACTACGAGTACAGCTCGACGTATCCAACGAAGGTGTCCTGGAGCGGAATCTCGCTGACCGGCGTGCCCTTCAAATCGGCGGGTGTTGTATCACCGCGCTACTACGTATTCGGCGAAGAGCTAGATGGGACGACGGTCGACACCCAGAGCGAGGCCGACAGCATCGCGGCTGCACGCTCCAAGCTGTACCAGGAAGCTCTCCGCGGCCAGATACGAGCCGCCCTCGCCACCTGGTGACCGACACGTCCGCTCGCAACCCCCGGCGTTCCCTATCCTCGACGTCATGACGATTCAGCGGATGGACAACGTCGGCATCGTGGTCGACGACCTCGACACTGCCGTCGCCTTCTTCACCGAACTCGGCATGGAGCTCGAGGGAAGGATGCCGATCGAAGGCAGCTGGGCAGGGAAAGTCGTCGGGCTCGAGGAAATGCGAAGCGAGATTGCGATGATGCGGATCCCGGGCGGGCCTGGCCGGCTCGAGCTGGCGATGTATCGCAGCCCAAAGGCGATAACCAGCACGCCGCATCCCATTCCGGCGAACACCATTGGCCTACACCGCGTCATGTTCGCGGTTGACGAACTGGAAGAAACCCTTGCCCGCCTCACACTGCATGGCGCTGAACTCATTGGCGAAGTGACGCGCTTTGAGGACAGCTACTTGCTCTGCTACTTGCGTGGTCCCAGCGGAATCATCCTGGCGCTGGCCGAGCAGCTGAACTGACGCGGGAAGGTCACACCAGTAGTGGTCTCAGCGGGCCAGGGCATGAGTCACCCTCGTACGGGGTATGTCGTGCTCGAGGCTAGGAGGCGAACATGGCTGTTCCGCACTTTCAAGACCTTCCTCTGGCAGACCGGGACCGGGAATGGGATGGGGACGCGGCCGAACGCAGGGTGCGTGAGTGGGCGGGTGCACAAGACGAACCCAACGCCCAGTACCGAGATGCCCATGTCTGGTACGACGCCGACGCTCCGGAGAACTTCGGTTCATACAAGTTGCTGATTGCCGATGTGGTGGACGGCCGGTTGAAGGCAGCGCCTCGTGGCGTCATGGCTGCGGCTGCTGTCATGCAGGGCTCGCGTGGTGGAGTGGACCTCCCAGAGAAGGACGCTCCTCGCGTCAAGTCTCACCTCGCCAAGTACTACGACAAGATGGGTGACACCCCGCCTTGGGAACGTGGTTGACGGCCATGACTGAGGGACTTGCTCTTGCTGGAGCATGGCTCCTGTTCGGGGCGCTGCTGCTGGGATTAGCGGCGCTCATGTTGCGGCGTTCGTGAGTGATAGTGGCTACGTGCCGAGTGCGCGTTCTGATAGTCGGCTCTGTCCTTGCAACGTTGTTGGGCACTGCCGGCTGCGTTTCACCTGCCCTCAACGTCGATCACTATCAACAACAGGCGGTGCAGTCCGTCGCCGTCACCCAGAGCGAGTTGCAGACAACTCGGCTCGTCTTGGATTCGATGCTCGCCGATCGCATCTTCCAGAGTTCTGCCGACGAAGTCGTGAGCGCGTCTGAGTCCGCCTTGAGTTCCGTGGCGTCCTCGTTTGGAGCCGTTCAACCCCCTGCGGCTTCCGCCGGTATCGAAAGGCGCACGACGCGTTACCTCAGCGATGCCGAGGACGCCGTAAGGCAAGCCCGCAATGCGGTGCGACGCGGAGACGCCGTTGCCATGCGACTCGTTGTCGAACGTATTCAACGGCTT
>JBJMHG010000205.1:0-3572 GCA_045807485.1 Actinomycetes bacterium | reverse complement strand
CGACTCCCCGCCTGGGGACTCCCTAATCAGACCGTCATCGTCCTGTGTGGCCCAGAACGCCTGGGCTCGCCACACCTGGCAGCGAGCTGTCGACCGACAACAGTCACCTCCGCAAGTGGCTGCCTAGCCCCCTCGCGATTCCCACCAGCACCGCACTTGGCTCTGCCGTGCCCGCCAGTCACTTAGAGCCGCGAAACCACTCCCCCACGCCTGAACGGAGCCGAACAAGCACCGAAGTCGTCCCCCTAGACTTGCTCCGCTGCGATCCCAACCGATCGCTGCAGGGTCCAGCCGGTTTCCCACAAGGAATCCCGCACGTCCCGCCCCCGTAGCTCAGTGGATAGAGCAGCTGCCTTCTAAGCAGTTGGTCGCACGTTCGAATCGTGCCGGGGGCACCTCCTCTAGCTGTGCCCACTCGCAATGGTGAAGCCCTCGACGACGGTGATGACGGGCGAGGGCTTCGACGGAAATTTAGCGGTGCAGGCACCGATTGGGAATGGACCTGTCGGGCTGACCCGATCGGGCGGTAAGGGCGGCCGAACCAGTCACTTCAGCGGGTCTGCGGACCGGAGTGACGCAGCCCGCGCAAGGCGGGACCATGGTCCCTGCCACTCCCCGCGTTCTGGGGTGATCCTGAAACAGTGCTCAAGGAGGCAGCCATGTCGAACCGCACAACTGTCGTCGTCGGTGTCGATGGTTCTGAGCAGGCCCTCACGGCCGCACAGTGGGCTCTTGATGTCGCAGCACGCCGTCACCTGCCGCTCGAGGTGATCCATAGCTGGTCCATTCCCCTTCCGCCGGTCGGCCTCGGTCCTACGCCGGTGAACCTCAATGACGAGAGCCTGCGCGCTGCGGCGCAGCAAGTGGTGGACGACGCCGTTGCCGCCCTGCAGGCGAGAGCACCAGACCTCACCGTCACCGGGACGTTGTATCCAGGAACCCCGACGGCGGCGCTCCTCGAGGCCGCCGAGCGTTCGAAGATGGTCGTGTTGGGTAGTTCGGGTCTCGACCGTGTCATTGAGTTCATCCTGGGATCGGTGACGCAACAGGTCGTCGCCCATGCCAAGTGCCCCGTCGCAGTGATTCCGTCACAGGAGGCCGACGACCCGGGCCTCGAAGCGGGTCGTGTCGTCGTCGGTATCGATGGATCTGAGCTGTCGGTCGATGCCACCCATATCGCCTTCGAAGAGGCCTCACTTCGGCGTTCCGGGTTGACGCTGTTGCACGTCTGGAACGCACCTGGCTATGCAAGTGCAGGGGTGGTGGTCCCAGACACTTTCAACCTCGAAGAAGCACACTCCGACGAACTACGTGCCATGGCTGAGACAGTCGCCGGCTTAGCGGAGAAGTACCCCGACGTCCACGTAGAGCAGCGGCTGAGGCAGGGGCGTCCCGCCAAGGCACTCGCGGACGCCACCCGCGGGGCCGCACTTGTTGTTGTGGGGTCGAGGGGCCACGGCGGATTCGCCAGCCTGATGCTGGGATCCACGAGCCGAGCGCTGCTTCACCACGCGTACTGCCCGGTGCTTGTCGTGAAGCCAGGAACCGTTCCGCGATGACCGCCACCGCTGAGCACATCGCACCAGCGTTGGTACGCCAGCTGATTACCGCTGCCGTAGCCGCGCCGTCGGTGCACAACACGCAACCCTGGCTCTTCCGGGTCGACGGCGACTGCGTCCACGTACTGGCTGACTCATCGCGACAGTTGACTGCCCAAGACCCAGAGGGACGCGCTCTTTTCATGTCATGCGGCGCAGCGCTGCTCAACTTGAGGCTGGCGGCGGAGCACTACGGACACACCGGCACGGTGACGGCCTTTCCGAGCGACAACGACCCGTGGCATATCGCCACGCTCGACCTTGAGGGAAAGGTTCAGCCACGGGCGATGGTTGACGAGCTGTTCGCCGCAATCCCGCACCGCCACACCAATCGCATGCCCTACGAAGATCGCCCGGTACCTCCAGCGGTCCTTGACGCCCTCACCGAAGCTGCCCGCCAAGAAAACGCCGACCTGTACGCCGTGAACGAACCATTGGAACGGCGTCGCCTGGTCGATCTGATCCACGACGCAGACGCCGCACAAGACCCTCAGGTGATGGCAGAAAGCAGCAGGTGGACTGGCGTTGATGACGCGAGTCCAGACGGTGTCCCGGCCGAGGCACTTGGGCCGCTCCCGAAGGACCCGGGAACCCCGCACCGAGACCTCGCCCCTGGCCGCATGATCAGCGGACGCGGCTTCGCGGTTTTCGAGCATGACCCCACCCTTGCTGTCCTGACCACCACCCATGACGATCGCACTGCGTGGGTGACGGCGGGCCAGGCTCTGCAGCGCGTCCTGCTGGCGGCCACCGTCGAAGGACTGGTCGCCACGTTTGCAAACCAGCCGCTTGAAGCGCCTCAGCTGCGGTGGCTCGTTCGCGATCCGGATCAACCCATCGGATACCCCCAGATGCTGTTCCGCCTCGGCTACGCGCCTGCGGCACCAGCGACGCCACGACGACCCATAGAAGACGTCATCCTGACCAGCTGACCGCATCGCCGATAACCTTCCTCACCATGAGCACCACACATATGGTCTGGGTCGACTGTGAGATGACAGGTCTTGATTTGGTCAACGACGCTCTCGTCGAGCTTGCAGTACTGGTCACCGACGACGAGCTCAACATCCTTGGCGATGGCGTGGACGTGGTCATCCGTCCTCCTGACGCTGCCGTCGAGCAGATGGAAGAGTTCGTCCGCAATATGCACACGACGTCCGGACTGCTCGACGAGCTGGCAGGCGGCATCACGCTTGCAGAGGCCGAGGAGTACGCCCTCGACTACATCCGGCAGTACGTCACCGAACCCCGAAAAGCTCCGATGGCGGGCAACTCGATCGCCACCGACCGCAGTTTCATCGCGCGCGACATGACCGAGCTGGACGCCTTCCTGCACTACCGCATGGTCGACGTCTCATCGATCAAGGAGCTCGCCCGGCGCTGGTACCCGCGGGCATATTTCCAGGCGCCAGCCAAGCACGGCGGACACCGGGCTCTTGCCGACATCACCGAGTCGATCAACGAGCTCTCCTACTATCGTGCGGCAGTGTTTGTACCCCCGCCGGGGCCCGACACCTCCGCCGCCCGCGCAATCGCCGAGCGGTTCGGAGGAAGCGCCAGCGAGGGATGAGTCGATTCGAACGTCCATTCCCCCGCCGCTAGACTGCTCTCCGGCCTTAAGGCCGTGGTGGGTGTAGCTCAGCTGGTAGAGCACCTGGTTGTGGTCCAGGATGTCGCGGGTTCGAGCCCCGTCACTCACCCCAATGGCTGGTCAATCCGACTGGCGGCGGCGGGCGGCCCTGACCGCATATCGTCGATTCCGTTCATGCCTCAGCCGAACCAGAGGGTCGTTGTCGCCTTCCAGCTGAGCCGGCCCTAGCAGCGTGTAACCCAGCCATTTGGCTCGATGGAGCAGCCGCCACGGGATGTCCTCATACCAGTGCGGCGCCCCCGGATCCCTGGTCATGTCCGCCCTTTCACAGAGCAGGTATGCCCTTCGTGAGGTGACTCCTAAGACGAGGTTAACCCGCTGGG
>JBJMHG010000204.1:0-3966 GCA_045807485.1 Actinomycetes bacterium | reverse complement strand
GGCCCCCGCCGCGCGATCGTCGGCCGCAGTGATCGGACGTCCGATCACCAGCAGATCGGCACCATTGCCGATCGCCTGGGCAGGCGTGGCCACCCGAACCTGGTCAGCCGCTGGCGAGCCGGGAGGCCGCACTCCTGGAGTCACGAGCCGAATGTCGGCGGGGACCAGCTTGCGCACGTCGGCGACTTCTTGTGGCGAGCAGACCAGCGCCCTGGCGCCAGCCTCCACGGCCATCGCCGCCAGCCGGAGCACCGCCGTCCTGGCCGGACCGATCAGACCAACACTGGCCAGGTCGGTTTCGCTCATCGAGGTCAGGATCGTGACAGCCGTGATCTGCGTGTCGGGAAGCGCCGAAGCGGCGGCTTCAATCATCGCCGGACCGCCGAGGGCATGAACGGTCAGCAGGTCCGGCCGGAGTTCGGCGACCGATCGGGCTGCGCCGGCGACAGTGTTGGGTATGTCGTGCAGCTTCAGATCAAGAAAGAGTTCGCAGTGCGGCGCTGATCGACGGATGTGTTGAACTCCGCTGATCCCGATCGCCGTGAAGAGCTCGAGACCAACTTTCAAGGTGGACACGTGCGGTCCTACCTCACGGGCCCAGGCGGACGCGGTCAGCAGGTCAGGGGCGTCCAGCGCCACTGCGACAGGCGCCGGAGCCGTCATGAGGGCTCCGCACTCTCATCCGGCCCTGTGTTGCCATGGGGCCCCGTGTTGCCATGGGGCCCTGTGCTGCCAGGGGGCTCTGCGTTGGTGGGATCGACCAGACGGGGCGCGGCTGCCCTGTGTGCGTGACCGACCGCGTCGATCACCCGATCAAATCGCCGATCGCCGAGGACTTGCTGAAGCTCTCGCATGACTCGGATCGGTGCTGAGGGGTCGTTGAAGATGGTTGTTCCCACCTGCACCGCCGAAGCACCAGCAAGGATGAACTCGAACGCGTCCAGGCCCGTGCGAATGCCGCCCATTCCGATGATGGGTACCTCGGGCATTTCGCGGTGCACTTGCCAGACGGCTCGAACCGCCACGGGACGAATGGCTGGTCCAGACAATCCACCCGTCGTACCGCCGAGGTGCGGCAACATGGTGTCGGTGTCGATCGCGACGCCCAACAGTGTGTTGATCATCGACAAGCCGTCTGCACCAGCGTCGACACAGGCTCGCGCGATTGCCACGATGTCGGTGACGTCCGGTGACAGCTTCGCAAACACCGGAACTGCTGGGGCACTGTTTCGCCGAACTCCCTCGATCACCGTCGAGCTTGCCGCGGGGTCGCACGCGAAGACCAAACCGCGGTCTTCGACGTTGGGGCAGGAGATGTTGACCTCAAGGGCAGAGACGGCCGTCGAGTGTCTGAGCTTTTGCGCCAGCCGCACGAACTCCTCAGCAGTGCTGCCGGCGATGGACACGACAACTCTGGCGCCGCGTTGCTCCAACCAGGCCAGGTCTCGCTCAACGAACTGCTCGATTCCCGGTCCTTGCAGCCCGATCGAGTTGAGCATCCCGCTGGGCGTTTCCGCCATCCTCGGAGTCGGACGTCCTGATCGCGGCTGGGCCATGATCGACTTCGTCACCACGGCGCCGATCTCGGTGATGTCGAAGAACTGGTCGAGCTCGCGGCCGTAACCTGCGCACCCCGAGGCAGTCATGACCGGGCTGTTGAGCTCAAGAGAACCCAGCCGGGTGGTCATGTCGACGGCGGGCAGCGGCGTTTCTTCACTGCCAGCTGCAATCACTCGAGTGAGCCGCGTCATCCGACGGCACCTCCCGCGGCCGGGGCCCCCCAAGTGTCACTGGGCACCGTTCCCACGTCTGACCAACGCACTGCGTCGCCGCGAAAGACCGGACCATCGACGCACGAGCGGACCATGCGGGTCACGCCGTCGTCACCAACGACCGGCAACACGCATGTCATGCACACGCCGACCCCGCAGGCCATCGCCTCTTCGACAGCGCACTGCGAGTGAGCCCCGAAGCGGGCTGCCAGATCTGACACAGCGGCGAGCATGCCCATGGGCCCACACGCGTAGACAACGTCGCTCTGTGTCTTGCTGAGGACGGCCGGGAGCACGTCGGTCACCCGACCGAGATCGCCAAGTGACCCATCCTCTGTCGCCACTGCGACCGATTGAGCCATGCGCTTGGCTTCGAGCACCCCGAACAGTCTGCTTTCAGTGGCCGCTCCCAGCACGAAGTCGACGCGGCACCCGCGCTCGCGCAACTGCTCGGCGAGTGTGAACAACGGTGCGCTTCCGTACCCGCCGCCGACCAGAGTGCACGGAACCGGTTCTTTGGGGAGCGAGAAGGGCTTGCCGAGCGGGCCGACCACATCGACCGAGTCGTGCTGTCGGACCTGGGCCAACCAGCGGGTTCCAGGTCCGTGCTCGGCAACGACGATATCGATCGTGCCGCCGTAGACCCCACGGTCTTGGGTGCGGTACACCGAGAACGCTCGCCGCAGCAGGTGCGCGGAAGTTTCCCCTCCGACGGCCAAGGCTACGAAGTGGCCGGGTCGAACTTGCTCGGCAACTCCCGGCGCAACCAGCGTCACCTGGTGATACTCCCCCACACGTCGGGTGCTCAGAACCTCACCTCGCACCTGCACCGCGGTCATAGCGCAGCCTCGCGAGCCTGGTTCAGCCGTGCCGCGTGCTCTTGCAGCGAACAGACATCGATCTCGTCCCTGATCAACGCCTCGATTCCCTGCACTGCCGCGCCGAGACCTTGAATCGTCGTAATGCACGGCACGCCTTTGGTGACCGCTGCTGATCGAATCTCGTAACCGTCGACCCGAGCTCCGACGCCGTAAGGGGTGTTGATGATGATGTCGATGGATCCGTCGAGAATGCGCGAGATGGTGTCTGGCTCTTCACCGGACGCGACCTCAAAGTGCTTGCGCACCACCGTCGCGGGCACGCCATTGCGTCGCAGCACCTCGGCAGTACCAGTTGTCGCGGCAATCTCAAATCCGAGGTCGTGCAGTCTCTTGACCGGAAAGATCATTGACCGCTTGTCGCGGTTAGCCACCGACACAAAGACAGTGCCACGTGTGGGCAGTCCCCCAGAGTAGGCAGCCATCTGAGACTTGGCATAGGCAGTTCCGAACAAAGCGTCGATTCCCATGACTTCACCGGTCGACTTCATCTCTGGACCGAGGACAGTGTCGACCCCGTGGAAACGACCAAAGGGCAGCACGGCCTCCTTGACGGCGATCGCCGTCTCGAGCGGAAGGGTGCCGCCGTCTCCCACTGTGGGCAGCAGCCCCTCAGCGCGCAGCTTTCCAATGGTCGCTCCCAGCATCACCCGCGCTGCGGCCTTTGCGATCGGAGTCGCCGTGGCCTTGGACACGAACGGCACGGTGCGCGAGGCACGCGGGTTTGCCTCGAGCACGTAGAGCACGTCGGACGCCTGTGCGAACTGCACGTTGATCAGCCCTTGAACGCCTACTCCACGCGCGATCGCCTCGGTCGCACTTCGGATCCGGTCAATATCGGCCTTGCCGAGAGTCATCGGCGGAAGAGCACAGGCCGAGTCGCCGGAGTGGATTCCGGCCTCTTCGATGTGCTCCATCACGCCGGCGAGGAACAGCTCTTCACCGTCGAAGAGCGCATCAACGTCGATCTCGACGGCGTCATCGAGGAAGCGATCGACGAGCACCGGATGATCGGGGCTCACCTGCGTGGCGCGGCCGATGTAGTCGCGGAGCATGTCGTCGCCGTACACGATCTCCATGCCTCGGCCGCCCAACACATAGGAGGGCCGAACGAGCACTGGGTAGCCGATTTCGTCTGCAATCGCCTTTGCCTGGTCGAACGACGTAGCAGTTCCGTGGCGCGGCGCGGTCAAACCAGCCGCCGCGAGAACGGCGCCAAATGCCCCCCGGTCTTCGGCAAGATGGATCGCCTCCGGCGACGTTCCGACGACGGGCACCCCGGCGTCCTTGAGTCGCTGCGCCAAGCCCAGTGGTGT
>JBJMHG010000203.1:0-3170 GCA_045807485.1 Actinomycetes bacterium | reverse complement strand
GTGACGGCCTGTAGACGGCCTCGGAGTTGATCAAGAGCTGCTTTTGTCAGGCTTAAGGTGCCGGATGCTGCGATGTGACCCACCCGCGCCAGGGTGGCCCAGTTGAGCAGCTCGGAGCGAACCGGCGGCTCATCCGTTTGGCGAAGCGCATAGCGGGCTGATTCTTCCAGGACTATTCGCGCTCGATCCTGCGCAGTCCGTGAGTAGGCGTCCACCAGTCGACGACGAGCATTGTGGCCCCCTCGTTGAGGTGGGTGTGCACGACCTCTGCAATGTCAGCGTGGAAGCGGTCTCCGTCGGGTCCGTCGGTGGTCGGTCCGGCAGGGATCGCTCGCCCGGTGATCTTCGCCTCACCTGGCCACTCCGCCTCCGAGCCATCGACTGGGTCGACCGTGGCGCTGTGAAGGGCGAACCGCGGGTCCCGGCGTAGATCCGCCCCCTTGCGCGCATTCGGCATCGACCCGAAAGTCAGTTCGCCGTCCTCGAAGGTGGCCTCGATCCCCGAGATCCGCGGAGACCCGTCGGCTCGCAAGGTAGCAATCGTCTTATGCCTGTGTGCGTCGAAAAGCGCCCGCACGCGCTGCGCGAACTCAGGCGCCGCACGCACAACTTCTTGCCACGCTGTCATGCGGCCACTATCGCACCGGGGATCGGCACGCGCGCGAAGAAGACTCGCCACGGCAGTCGATTGGGTCGTGGCGCTCGCGCTGGGATCGCGCATTATCAGCCGAGGCAAAAAGCTGGCTTGAAGAGAGACAGTCGCCACCTGTCGATTTTGATGGTCATTTCAGAGGCGATGTCTTCCATATCGCCGACTTCGTCTGCTTGACTTCTGAGCACATATCCGCTTAGATCGATCTAGTTGTCTTGGATCGATCTAAAGGTTTTTGAGAGGTGAAGCCCCCCAATGGCACGTGTAACGCTCATGGACGTCGCGCGGCACTGCGGCGTCTCGCGAGCCACGGTCAGCTTGGTGCTGAACGACAGTCCGCTGGTGGCCGCGAAGACTCGTGACCGCGTCCGGCAGGCCATGACCGAGCTCGGGTACGTCTACAACCGCGCCGCCGCGTCGCTGCGCACCCAGCACAGCGGTGCCATTGGTGTCGTGCTGACCAATATCACGAACCCGTATTTCGCCGAGTTTGCGGCGGGCGTTCAAGACGTGCTGATGAGCAGCGTGACCGTGCCGCTGCTGGCGGTCAGCGGCGAGGATCGGGAGTTCCAGGGCAGGCTGGTCACATCGCTGGTGGAACGCAGCGTGGACGGCATTGTGCTGATACCGGCACATGGCACGACGCCTAACGACCTGCCGGATCTGCTCGGAACACCGTTGGTGTTGATGGCTCGCCGCCTGCATGGGATGGATGCCGACTATGTGGGGGCCCAAAACCGCGACGGCGGGTACGCGGCCGCGGAGCATCTGTACAGCCACGGCTGCCGTCGCATCGCCTTCGTCGGCGGGTACGCCGACTCCTCGGCCCGTGCCGAGCGCGCTGGCGGCGTCGAGGAATTCCTTAACGAGCACGGCCTGACCCTCAACTCCGACCACTCGGTGGTGTGTGATCCCGCGCGGCCGCAGGCACGAGAGGCTGCGATGTCGCTACTCACCAAAGATCCAGAGGTGGATGGAATCGTCTGCTTTAGCGATGTAGTCGCGTTCGGGGTCCTTGACGCAGTCGCCGACGTGGGCCGCAGCGTTGGATCCGATGTACGGGTGATCGGCTTCGACGACGTACACGACGCAGGGCTCAACCGACCCTCGCTCAGTAGCGTCGCTGTGCCCGCTCGAGAGACCGGTCGCCGCGCCGCTCAACTCGTACTGGAGCGCGCGGCCGGATCAACGGAGCCGACCGTCCGCGAAGAGTTTCCAGTCAAGCTCGAACCGCGGGAGACCTGCGGTTGCCCTCGTCCCCAAGCACTCGCCTGACTCGCATCGTTCGGAGGATCCTGAAATATGCGAAACGTACCCGTGCTCAGCGGCGCCGAAGCCGCGCAGCTGATCGCCGACTCCGCGGTGATCACCATCTCGTCCTCGTCCGCACTCGGCTGTCCCGACGCCGTCCTGGAAGCGATTGGGCAGCGCTACGAACAGACCGGTTCCCCGGCAAATCTGACCACCCTGCACCCGATTGCGGCCGGCGACATGTACGGCATCAAAGGCATCGACCACCTGTGCCGCCCCGGCCAACTCCGCCGGGTGCTGGCCGGCTCCTATCCCTCAGGGGGCTCGAAGCTGGACCCGCCGCTGATCCGGCAATTGATCCACAATGATCAAATCCAGGCCCTCAACATCCCGTCCGGCGTGCTGTTCCAAATGCATCGGGCTGCCTCTACCGGGCAACCTGGGGTGCTGACGGAAGTCGGGCTGGGCACGTACGCCGACCCACGGCTGGAGGGCGCCAAGATGAACGCCGTCACTGACGACTTCGTCCAGCTGATGCAAGTGGACGGGGAGGACTACCTGTTCTATCCGGCAGTCCACGTTGACGTCGCGGTCATTCGAGCCACCACCGCCGACCCGCACGGCAACCTGTCGTACGAGCAGGAGTGCAGCACTCTCGGGGCGCTCGACCAGGCCTACGCCGCACACAACAAAGGCGGCATCGTCATCGCCCAGGTCAAGAGACTCTCCGATTCCCAGCTGCCCACTCAGGACGTTCATATACCCGGGATTCTCGTTGACGCCGTCGTCGTCGACCCGGATCAGATGCAGACCACGCAGACCTTCTACGACCCTGCCCTGTCCGGGGAGATACATCGCGACCTCGACGACATCGAGCCGGTCGAGTTCGGTCTCGAGAAGGTGATAGCTCGTCGGGCCGCTGCCGAGCTGCAGGTCAATGCCATCGTGAATCTCGGCTTCGGCATCTCAGCCGCGATTCCACGCGTGTTGCTTGAGGAAGGTCACGCCGACGACGTCACGTGGGTCATCGAGCAGGGTGCCGTCGGCGGCTTCCCGGTGACCGGGTTCGCATTCGGATGTGCACTTAACCCAGAGGCGCTCGTGCAAAGCATCGACCAATTCACCCTGCTGCAGGGCGGCGGTTTCGACGTGGCGATGCTGTCATTCCTTGAGGTGTCTGGCGCCGGTGACGTCAATGCCTCCTACCTGCCGGCCCGTCCCCACGTGACGGCTGGCGTAGGGGGTTTCAACGACATCATCACCCGCG
>JBJMHG010000202.1:0-11428 GCA_045807485.1 Actinomycetes bacterium | reverse complement strand
GGACACCTGAGCCAGAGTCGCGACCGCCGCTTTGGTCGACGGAACGTCACCGTCGACGATGGCACTCACCACGTGAACCCGACCGTTGGCGGCCCGATCTGAGAGGGCACCGCGAAGAGCGGCCGCTTTCATCTTCTTGGGCGTGCGCTGCTCGTATCCGCGCGGGGTCGGGCCGTGCACGACACCGCCTCCGGCGAACTGCGGCGCCCGGATCGAACCCTGACGAGCGCGACCGGTGCCCTTCTGCCGGTATGGCTTGCGCCCACCACCGGCCACCTCGGCACGTGTCTTGGTGTTGGCCGAGCCCTGACGTGCTGCGGCCAACTGAGCCACGACTACTTGGTGGATCAGCGGAATGTTGACCTGGACGTCGAAGATCTCAGCGGGGAGCTCGGCCTGGCCAGACTTGCTGCCGTCTGGGGCGATGACATCGACAGTGTTGCTGCTCACTGCTGGGCTCCCTTCGCAGCGCTGCGGACGAAGATCAGACTGCCGATCGGACCGGGCACAGCACCCTTGATGAGCAGCAGCCCTTGGTCGCTGTCAACGGCATGCACGGTGAGGTTCTGCACCGTCACGGTGTCGCCGCCCATGTGTCCTGACATGCTCAGGCCCTTGAAGACCCGGCTCGGAGTCGACCCCGCACCGATGGACCCGGGCTTGCGGTGGTTGCGGTGCGCTCCGTGGCTGGCGCTAACACCCTTGAAGTTGTGGCGCTTCATGGTGCCCGCGAAGCCTTTGCCCTTGGAAGTGCCTGACACGTCGACGATCTGGCCGGCCTCGAAGACATCTGGGCCCAGCTCTTGACCGACGGTGTACTCAGAAGCGTCGTCGGTGCGTAGCTCGACGAGGTGGCGACGAGGGGTGACGCCTGCCTTGGCGAAGTGACCGGCGCGCGGCTTGTTCACCTTGCGAGGGTCGATCTGCCCAAAGCCAAGCTGGACGGCGGCGTAACCATCGGAGTCGGCGGCGCGGACCTGGGTCACGACACAGGGGCCGGCCTTGACCACTGTCACCGGGACGATCTTGTTGTTGGCGTCCCAGACCTGAGTCATCCCGAGCTTCTCGCCCAGGATTCCCTTTACGTTCTTCGTCATGGTCGGCGTCCTCTTAGAGCTTGATCTCGATGTCGACGCCGGCAGGCAGGTCTAGGCGCATGAGCGAGTCGACGGTCTTCGGGGTCGGGTCGATGATGTCGATCAACCGCTTGTGGGTGCGCATCTCGAAATGCTCGCGGCTGTCCTTGTACTTGTGGGGTGACCGGATGACGACGAAGACGTTCTTCTCCGTCGGCAACGGCACCGGGCCGGCGACCTGAGCGCCGGTACGGGTGGCCGTCTCTACGATCTTCCGGGCCGATGAGTCGATGACCTCGTGGTCATATGCCTTCAGCCGGATGCGGATCTTCTGTCCCGCCATGTCTGTCCCGAAATCCTTCTCTTCGTACCGCGCGGTGACCCGAAGTGGGCCATGCCAGTGGGTCGCCGGTGAGCCTGCAAGCAGCTCGGGTGCTTCGACCCCCGCGGTCGGGTGTGTCGCAACTTGCGCACACAGACGTCCTGCAGCATTTCGCCGAAGGAACGGGGTTCGAAGCCCGGCGCTGCCGGGCGCTGGGCAGGGGCTGAGGTCAAAGACCTCGTCTGTGCCAGTCAGCGCTGACGGTCAGACCCCTGCCCAAGCAACCCGGACAGTATGCCCCAAGTGGGGCGGTTTACCGAATTCGCGATCGCTCGCAGCCTCCGGCTGGTACTGCTTGGTACTGCTTGGTACTGCTGACTACTGGGTGATCTTGGTGACCCGACCGGCCCCAACGGTGCGGCCACCCTCGCGAATGGCGAACCGAAGACCTTCGTCCATGGCCACGGGCTGAATCAGCTCGACGGCCATCTCGGTGTTGTCGCCCGGCATGACCATCTCGGTGCCCTCGGGGAGGGTCACCACACCGGTCACGTCGGTGGTGCGGAAGTAGAACTGCGGACGGTAGTTGTTGAAGAACGGCGTGTGCCGACCGCCCTCGTCCTTCGAGAGGATGTAGACGTTCGCCTCGAAGTTGGTGTGCGGCGTGGTGGTACCAGGCTTGATCACAACCTGCCCGCGCTCGACGTCCTCGCGCTTGATGCCACGAATGAGCAGACCCACGTTCTCGCCGGCCTGACCTTCGTCAAGGAGCTTGCGGAACATCTCGATGCCCGTGACGGTCGTCTTGGTGCTCTCCGGCTTGATGCCGACGATCTCGACGTCCTCGTTCACCTTGACGATGCCACGCTCGATCCGACCGGTGACGACGGTTCCACGGCCAGTGATCGTGAAGACGTCCTCGACCGGCATCAGGAAGGGCTTCTCGGTGTCGCGCTCGGGAGTCGGGATCGACTCGTCGACCGCGTTCATGAGCTCCATGATCTTTTCGCCCCACTCGGCGTCACCTTCGAGCGCCTTCAGGGCCGACACCTTGACGATCGGGATGTCGTCACCGGGGTACTCGTACTCGCTGAGCAGCTCGCGAACCTCAAGCTCAACCAGCTCGAGGATCTCTTCGTCGTCGACCATGTCGGCCTTGTTCAGGGCCACCACGATCGAAGGGACGCCGACCTGACGAGCGAGGAGGACGTGCTCTTTCGTCTGCGGCATTGGACCGTCGGTCGCGGCAACGACCAGGATGGCGCCGTCCATCTGCGCTGCACCGGTGATCATGTTCTTGATGTAGTCAGCGTGACCAGGACAGTCGACGTGTGCGTAGTGACGCGCCTCGGTCTGGTACTCGACGTGCGCGATGGAGATGGTGATACCGCGCTCGCGCTCCTCGGGGGCCTTGTCGATCATGTCGAACGCCGAGGCCTCGTTGAGGTCGGGGTACTTGTCGTTCAGCACCTTGGTGATCGCCGCGGTCAGAGTCGTCTTACCGTGGTCGATGTGGCCAATGGTGCCGATGTTGACGTGCGGCTTGGTCCGCTCGAACTTGGCCTTCGCCACTGGAGTCCTCCTCTGGACTGGTTTGTCTTACGTCGTTCGACGTAGGTCTTGCCGGATGGATATGAAGTTGTCGTTCCGGTGCTACTTGCGCCTGCTGTTCACCAGGTGCCTGCTATTCACCACGTGCCTTCGCGATGATCTCTGTCGCCACGTTGTTCGGCACTTGGGCATAGGAGTCGAACTGCATCGAGTAGGAGGCGCGGCCCTGGGTCTTGCTGCGCAGGTCGCCCACGTACCCGAACATCTCCGACAGCGGCACGTTCGCCGTGACAACGCGGCTTCCGGACCGCTCGTCCATGGACAAGATGTGGCCACGGCGAGAGTTCAGGTCGCCGATCACGTCGCCCATGAAGTCTTCAGGCGTGATGACCTCGACCGACATCATCGGCTCGAGCAAGACTGGCTTGGCGCGCTTGGCGCCCTCTTTGAACGCCATCGAACCGGCGATCTTGAAGGCCAGCTCAGATGAGTCGACGTCGTGGTAGGCGCCGTCTTTGAGCGTCACCTTCACACCGACCATGGGGTAACCGGCGAGCACGCCGTACTCCATGGCTTCTTGCGCGCCTGCATCGACGCTGGGAATGTACTCGCGTGGGATGCGACCGCCGGTAATCGAGTTCACGAACTCGTAACCGGCGTCCTCACCAGCACCCAGCGGCTCGAGGCTGATCTGCACCTTTGCAAACTGCCCGGAGCCACCGGTCTGCTTCTTGTGCGTGTAGTCGATGCGGTCGACGGGGGCAGTGATGGTCTCGCGGTAGGCGACCTGGGGACGCCCCACGTTTGCTTCGACTCGGAACTCACGCTTCATGCGGTCGACCAGCACCTCGAGGTGCAGCTCACCCATACCGGCGATGATGGTCTGACCGGTCTCTTCGTCGGACCGAACTTGGAACGTGGGGTCTTCTTCGGCCAGCCGTTGAATAGCGGTGCCGAGCTTTTCTTGGTCGGCTTTCGACTTTGGCTCGATGGCGACCGAGATGACCGGCGCTGGGAAGGTCATCGACTCGAGGATGACTGGCTTGGCGTTGTCGCACAGGGTGTCACCGGTCGTGGTGTCTTTCAGACCCATGACGGCCACGATCATTCCTGCGACAGCGTTCGGCTTCTCTTCCCGCTTGTTCGCATGCATCTGGAAGATCTTGCCGATCCGCTCTTTGCGTCCCTTGGTGCTGTTGAGGATCGACGTGCCGGTTTCGAGCGTGCCGGAGTAGAGCCGGATGTAGGTGAGCTTGCCGAGGTGGGGATCGCTCATGATCTTGAACGCGAGTGCGGAGAACGGCTCGTTCTCACTGGGCTTGCGCTCGATCGTCACGCTTTCATCACTGACGTCGTGGCCGGCAATGGCTTCAACGTCGAGCGGGCTCGGCAAAAAGCGGACCACGGCGTCCAGCATCGGTTGGACGCCCTTGTTCTTGAAGGCAGATCCGGCCAGTACCGGGGTTAGCTTCGCGGCCAGGGTGGCGCGGCGGATACCAGCGATGAGCTGCTCTTCGGTCGGCGCGATGCCCTCGAGGTAGAGCTCCATCATCTCGTCGTCGGCTTCAGAGATCGTCTCGATCAGACGGTCGCGCCAGTCGCGTGCGGCTTCGGTGTGCGTCGAAGGGATCTCTTCGACGTTGTACATCTCACCCTTGGCTGCTTCCGGCGGCCATACCAAGGCCTTCATGGCGATCAGGTCGACCAGACCACGGAAGTCGGCCTCAGCGCCGATAGGAATCTGCAGCACCAGCGGCGTGGCACCCAACCGGTTCTCGATCATGTCGACGCAGCGGTGGAACTCAGCGCCAGTGCGGTCGAGCTTGTTCACAAAGCAGATGCGGGGAACGTGGTAGCGGTCAGCCTGACGCCAGACGGTCTCGCTCTGCGGCTCGACGCCAGCGACTCCGTCGAAAACCGCAACCGCACCGTCGAGCACGCGTAGCGAGCGCTCGACCTCGACGGTGAAATCGACGTGGCCGGGGGTGTCGATGATGTTGATGACGTGGCCGTCCCACTCGCACGTGGTGGCCGCAGAGGTGATCGTGATGCCGCGCTCTTGCTCTTGCGGCATCCAGTCCATGGTGGCCGCGCCCTCGTGCACTTCACCGATCTTGTAGTTGATGCCGGTGTAGAACAGGATCCGCTCAGTGGTCGTGGTCTTACCGGCATCGATGTGCGCCATGATGCCGATGTTGCGGACCTTGGCCAGGTCGGTGGCGGTGTCGGTGGACACGGTCAGGTTCTCCGTCGGTGGGAACGATCAGGGGCGGATTCGGGGCAAGACCAGAGGGTGCGGCTTACCAGCGGTAGTGAGCGAATGCCTTGTTGGACTCAGCCATCTTGTGGGTGTCCTCGCGGCGCTTGACCGAGGCACCGAGACCGTTGCTCGCATCGAGCAGCTCGTTCATCAGGCGCTCGGTCATGGTCTTCTCACGGCGCTGCCGTGCGTACATCACGATCCAGCGGATCGCCAAGGTGGTGCTGCGGCCCGGCTTCACTTCGACCGGCACCTGGTAGGTGGCTCCACCTACTCGGCGGCTGCGCACTTCGAGTGTTGGGCGGACGTTGTCGAGTGCGCGCTTGAGCGTGACGACTGGGTCGCTTCCGGTCTTGGCGCGACATCCTTCGAGAGCGCCGTAGACGATGCGCTGGGCTGTGGAGCGTTTGCCGTCGACCAGAATCTTGTTGATCAGGGCAGTCACGATCGGGTTGTTGTAGACCGGGTCGGAGACGACCGGGTGCTTGGGGGCCGGGCCCTTGCGGGGCATTAGCTCTTCTCCTTCTTGGCGCCGTAGCGACTGCGGGCCTGCTTGCGGTTCTTCACGCCCTGAGTGTCGAGCGCACCGCGGATGATCTTGTAGCGGACGCCGGGAAGGTCTTTCACACGGCCGCCGCGAACCAGCACGATCGAGTGCTCCTGCAAGTTGTGACCCACCCCAGGGATGTAGGCAGTGACCTCGATGCCGGAGGTCAGGCGAACTCGCGCGACCTTGCGCAGTGCTGAGTTGGGCTTCTTGGGAGTTGTGGTGTAGACGCGCGTGCACACGCCGCGGCGTTGAGGGCTGCCCTTGAGAGCAGGCGTCTTGGTCTTGCCGACTTTGTCCTGACGGCCCTTGCGGACCAGCTGCTGGATCGTTGGCACCTGTGCGTCTTCCTGAGTTCGTGTGGTTGCGTCCGGTACGACTGTCGTGCGGGTGACTGCAGTTGTTCCGTCCCACCCCCGCGGCCGGGTGTGTCGCGCTGTTCGCACAGCACAGACACCCGAAGAATGGGAGTCGGAACGGGGCCCGTGGGCGTCCAGCCGTACCCCGATGCGAGATCAACCGTCTCGGTGAGGGGCGTGCGGGCACGCACGGAGGCCTGGTCTGACCCAGGCACAGCGACTGAGCCTACCCAGTGGCCCGTCCAGCGGTCAAAACGGGGCCCCGGCCGGACAAGCCGGACGGCCAGGTCAGCGAGCGATCGCGACGGCGATCACGAACGCGGCGGCAAACGCCACGACCATGGCCGCAACCAGCAAGTTGATCCAGGCGATCCACCGGCTGGCAGTGACCAAGGTCTGGCCGGACTTGGCCCCGCCGCTGGCGACGATCTGGCGTTCGGCCCCGTGGGCCAGTACGAGAGCGACGATGGCCAGCACGACAGGCAGGGCGACCCAGGACAGGATCGAACACACCAGCGCCACCACCGCAGAGCTTTCGGTGACGGATGCAGGGGCCGCAGCGTGAGCTCCCCATGGAATGGCGACGGTGGGAGCACCCGCATCGGACACTCCTGCACCAAACACCGGTGCACTGCCCTGATCGCTGCGAACTTCACCGCCCGGAGGGGCAAATGCGCCGCTTGTCCCGGTTGCGTCCTCAGGTTGCGGCTCAGACTGTTCCGTCACGCACCTATCTTGTCGCATACGGGCGCGGGGACGACCACGCCGGTGATAGGAAAGGGGAAGGTACCGCCGGGGGCGTCAGAGGAGGACCTCATGAGGATTGCCAAGACTCGACTGTTGACCACTGCTGGTGCGGTGCTGGGTGCTGTGGTGCTCGCTGCTCCGCTGACACCAGCTCAGGCGGCCGGCAGCTGGCACATTCTGGGCGCCACCGAGGTTGAGAACGCCCGACTCAGTGCTGACGCCGTGCAGGGAGTCGACTCGTCCATCAACACGGTGGAGTACCGCAAGGGCGGTGAAGGCAACATCGAGGTCTGCGGCTTCCAGCGCACCGAACGCATCTCGGCATCTCGGCAGACCCGCTGGGCCTCCCCGAGCCGCACTGGATCGACGTTGATTCTGCAGTTCCGCAACATCGTTGACGGCGGCACGGCGTTCTCAAGGCTCCGCCAGACCTACGCAGCCTGCACGCCCGCGCAGTTCGCCAAGCCCGACAAGACCACAGTCAGCTATCGGTACCTCAAGAAGGCGAAGCAGATTCGACTGGTGTGGGCGTTGTACACGACCACGGGCAAGACCGAGGTTCAGCGAGCTGAAGGTTTGGCCATCAAGCGGGCCGGCGGTGCCTTGATCATCACCCGCTCGATCGTGAAGGACGTCCCCGACACGACAAGCCTGAAGACGACCGTGAACCAGAAGTTGACCGGACGCCAGTTCTCCAAGTACAAGGCGGCGGCGTTCTCCTAAGCACTCCCCGCAAGACGGCGTCCGATGAAGGCGATCTCATCGGGCGCCGCTCGCATCCAGTAGGCAGCGTCATGAAAGCCCGGCGTCACGCCGCCGCTCGGCTGCTCTGGCAGTGCGGCGATGAACTGTTCAACGTTAGGCGTGAACGAGTCGTTGTCACCAATGTCGATCCGAAGTTGCACGTCCGCGAACTCGTCCAAGCGGTCGAACACATTGTTCCGTGCGAAGTCAGCGGCGTCGTCGAAGACATCGGGGGCGGTGTCTTCGGCCGCCAGCCATAACGCCGGCGACGTAGCAACGACCGGCCCTACCTGCCGATGCGGTAGGTCGGTGGCCAACAGCAGCGCCCCGTAGCCTCCGAGCGACCAACCCCATAGACCGAGGGTGTCCGTGCTCAGGCCCTTGTTCCTCAGCAACGGGATGAACTCGTCGACGATCATCGCCTGTGGGTCGTCACCGGACGCCCGGTGGTGCCAGTTGGTGGCGCTGCCGCCGTCGATCGAGGCGAGCGCAAACGGCGGTACGCCGTCCTCGACGGCTTTGGCGAGGTAAGAATCAAGGTGCAGGGTGGCAAACGGAAATGCGTTGTCCTCGTACCGACCGTGCAGGGCCAGGCACACCGCAAGCTCATCACCCACGCGATGGCCGGGCGGGTAGGCAAGAGACCAATTCACTTCGGTGCCGCGCATGCGTGACCAGAATGATCCCTGAACGAGCGCACCGACCGCCGTGGTTGGTACAGCTGGAGGCGGCTGGTTTCGTCCGAGAAGCTGATTGAGCCGGATTCGTCCCGGCAGCACGCCCCGCTCGATCAAGCCGTAACCTCCGGCAGCGGCAGCGGCGACCGAAAGGCACCCGGCTGCGCCAGCCGTGATCACCGTCCGCCGCGTCACCACACGCTGACGTTACCGGCGTCATGGCGGTTTTCACCCACAACGACATGAGGCCCGGACCAAGTGGTCCGAGCCGTCATGCCGTGAGTGTTGCGGGCTAGCCGCGGTACCCCATGTCGTAGTCCTCCAGCGGAACAGCCTCGCCCGAGGTGCCACCGAAGCCGTAGGCGTAGTCGTCGTATCCGACCATCGAGTACATCGCAGCCTTGGCCTCTTCGGTTGGCTCGACCCTGACGTTGCGGTAGCGAGACAAGCCAGTACCGGCAGGGATGAGCTTTCCGATGATGACGTTCTCTTTGAGACCGAGCAACGAGTCGGACTTGGCATGGATCGCCGCGTCGGTGAGCACGCGCGTGGTCTCTTGGAAGGACGCCGCAGACAGCCAGGACTCGGTTGCCAACGATGCCTTGGTGATACCCATCAGCTCGGGACGCCCCGACGCCGGCATCCTGCTCTCGGACACGATGCGCCGGTTGTCGGTCTCGAACCTGGCCCGCTCCACGAGCTCACCGGGAAGCATGTCGGAGTTACCCGACTCGATGATGGTGACGCGACGCAGCATCTGACGGACGATGACCTCGATGTGTTTGTCGTGGATCTGCACACCCTGACTGCGATAGACCTCTTGCACCTGCGCGGTGAGGTACTCCTGCACCTTGCGGGGGCCGAGGATGCGCAGCACGGTC
The DNA here is from genome assembly GCA_045807485.1 of Actinomycetes bacterium. Classification (GTDB taxonomy): domain Bacteria; phylum Actinomycetota; class Actinomycetes; order JAHEKZ01; family JAHEKZ01; genus JAHEKZ01. The sequence goes on along the minus strand of JBJMHG010000202.1, from coordinate 2,264 downwards.
TTCGGGTCGACAGCACCGACAATCAGCTGCTCGCCGACCTCGACGTGATCGCCCTCTCCGACCAACAGGCGGGAACGGCGGCTCACCTTGTAGGGGAACTCATCGGAACCGTCGTCGGGTGTGACCACGATCTTGCGCTCACGCTCTGACTCTTCGATCCGCACGCGTCCGGCCGCCTCAGCGATCGGCGCATTTCCCTTCGGAGTGCGAGCCTCGAAGAGCTCGACCACACGCGGCAGGCCGTGCGTGATGTCTTCACCTGCGACGCCACCGGTGTGGAACGTACGCATGGTGAGCTGAGTGCCGGGCTCACCGATCGACTGTGCGGCGATGATCCCGACTGCTTCACCGACGTCGACCAGCTTGCCGGTGGCCAGTGAACGGCCGTAGCAGAAGGCGCAGATGCCCTTCTTGCTCTCGCAGGTGAGAACCGAGCGCACCTTGACCTCGTGGACGCCCGCTTCGACGAGTGCGTCGATGAGGACGTCGCCGAGCAGCGTGCTGGCCTTGGCGTCTGCCTGACCTTCGACGTCCTCGGCGAGCGCACGTGAGTAGATGCTGTTCTCGACCGACTCCACCTTGTTCCAGGTGCCATCAGCAGCCTGGGTGGCGATCGGAAGGACCAGACCGCGATCGGTGCCGCAGTCTTCCTCTCGCACGATGACGTCCTGTGAGACGTCCACGAGGCGTCGGGTCAGGTAACCGGAGTCTGCAGTTCGCAGCGCGGTGTCAGCCAGACCTTTACGAGCGCCGTGGGTCGAGATGAAGTACTCCAACACTGACAAGCCCTCACGGAAGTTGGACTTGATCGGCCGCGGGATGATCTCACCCTTGGGGTTGGCCACCAGTCCACGCATACCCGCGATCTGACGAACCTGCATCATGTTTCCGCGAGCGCCGGAGTTGACCATCATCCAGATCGGGTTGGCCTCTGCAGAGATGAAGTTGTGCTCCATCTCCTTGGAGACCTCGTTGGTCGCCTGGGTCCAGATCTCGATGAGTTCCTGACGACGCTCGTCGTCGGTGATCAGGCCCTTCTCGTACTGACTCTGGACCTTCTCAGCCTTGCCTTCGTACGACTCCATGATGAAGCTCTTGCGCGGCGGCGTCACGACGTCCTCGATCGAGATCGTGACACCTGAACGTGTGGCCCAGTGGAAACCAGTCGTCTTCAACGCGTCGAGCGTCGCCGCAACCGTGACCTTCGGGTAACGCTCGGCAAGGTCGTTGACGATGCCGGAGAGCCGCTTCTTGTCGACCCGGTAGTTGACGTAGGCGTAGTCCACTGGAAGCGCCTCGTTGAACAGCGCACGCCCGAGCGTCGTCTCGACCGTCAGCGGGTCACCTGCCTGCCAGTCCTCGGGCAGCGGCGTGTCAGCCGAAGGCACGATCCCACGCAGACGCAGCTTGATCGTGGCCTGGATGTCGAGAAGACCGCGGTCGAACGCCATGACTGCCTCGGCGATCGAAGAGAATGCCTGACCGGCAGCGGTGCCACCGGTTCGGTCACTGGTCAGGAAGTAGATGCCGAGCACCATGTCCTGCGTCGGCGAGGCGATCGGTCGACCGTCCGCGGGCGAGAGGATGTTGTTGCTCGACAGCATCAGGATGCGAGATTCCGCCTGAGCCTCGGCCGACAGTGGCAGGTGAACGGCCATCTGGTCACCGTCGAAGTCAGCGTTGAAGGCAGTGCAGACGAGCGGGTGGATCTGGATCGCCTTGCCCTCGACCAGCTGAGGTTCGAAGGCCTGGATTCCTAGGCGGTGCAACGTCGGTGCCCGGTTCAACAGCACCGGGTGCTCGGCGATGACCTCTTCGAGGACGTCCCAGACCACCGGACGCTGACGCTCGACCATCCGCTTGGCGCTCTTGATGTTCTGCGCATGCGAAAGGTCGACCAGTCGCTTCATGACGAACGGCTTGAAGAGCTCGAGCGCCATCTGCTTGGGCAGGCCACACTGGTGCAGCTTCAGCTGCGGTCCGACCACGATGACGGACCGACCGGAGTAGTCGACGCGCTTGCCGAGCAGGTTCTGCCGGAAACGACCCTGCTTGCCCTTGAGCATGTCGGACAGTGACTTCAGCGCACGGTTGCCCGGACCCGTGACCGGACGCCCGCGGCGTCCGTTGTCGAACAGCGCGTCGACCGCCTCCTGGAGCATCCGCTTCTCGTTGCGGATGATCACGTCCGGCGCCTTCAACTCCATCAGCTTCTTCAACCGGTTGTTGCGGTTGATCACGCGCCGATAGAGGTCGTTCAGGTC
>JBJMHG010000201.1:0-3341 GCA_045807485.1 Actinomycetes bacterium | reverse complement strand
GGCACCGTGGTGCTGGTCAGCCACGACCTCGCTGTGGTGCGCGACGTCGCGGACGACGTGCTGGTACTCGACGCGGGGCGGCTGGTCACCACCGGACGTCCCGACGAGATCGAGTGCCTGCGGGCGCGATGACAGCCGGGCTCTCGTCGTTGAGCTGGACCGGGTTGCCACCGGACTGATCCTGGCCGGCGTCGACCCGCTCACCGCGATCCGCTACCAGATCGTCGTGATGTACATGCTGCTCGGCGCCGCGTTCCTATCGGCTGTTTTGTCGGCGCGCTTCGCACAACGGGTGTTGTTCGACGACGCCGACCGGCTTGTGCGGATCTAGGCGATCACGGTCCGGGAAGGTTGGCCCACCTGATCGTGATGCCCGCGGCCTCGAGAGTCGGCATCACACGAGCCAACGCGTGGCTCTCTTCCAGCCCGAGCGCATCAAGGTTTTCGACCGTGAGGATTCGAGTGCCATGATCCGGCAAGGCATGCACCTTGACGTCCAGAGATCGCAAGGCCGCCCGCGCTGCCGATGATTGTTCTCGTGGCACCGCGATCCGAAGCGCAGCGCCCACCTCAGGAGTGGCGCGTTCGGCGTCGCGCGCTCGCAGAATCTCCCGCCTGGATGTCGCCGCCGTTCTTGAGCCGGGGCCGGGGTCGGGTCCGACGAGTGCGTTCCACAGCACTCGATGCATGCCTAACGTCCAGGCCCTGAAGTTGGGGTCGACCGAGAACGAGATGACGCGTCCGGCGCCCACCTGTTCGTCGGCGACGAACGACGTGCCGGCCAGCGACCGCATGTTCTGCGCCAGTCCGCTGGTCGCGTATGCGCGAGCTCCGGGGGCTGGGAACGATCCCACCGACGCCGGTGACGTCATGACGTCGTTGTTGTCGTACATCACCCACACATTGCGTCCGACACCCGCGGCGAGCGGGCTGTTCGAGTCGAGGACGCCACGTACCAGCGTTCCTGGTGCATTCGCTTTGGACCCGGTGAGACGGACCGCCGAGGTACCCGACTTGATCGCCAGACGGGCTCCTCCCTGCCAGCTCACGTAGCGACCTCCGTCTGCCACCCACTGACGCAGAGCGCGCTTGCCCTTCGACCCCAGGGCTTGAGTGGCGTAGTTGGAGTAGCCATCGGGAACCACGAGGACGTCGAGATTGTGGAGCCCACGGATGATCTGGTTCGCCGTCACATCGCGGTAGGGAAGGTCCCACAGGTTCTCGAACACATAGCGGAGCTGACCGCTTGCCTCGAACCCACGGCTCGACCCAGGAATCTCGAACACGCCGATCGAGGGAGTGTCACCCTGCGCCGTTCCCCAACCGTCCCACTGCGGCGTCTGTTGGAGGGGTAGTAGCTCAGCGTGCGGTGTGAGCTCATCACCGGTGTAACCACCCTTGAGGTTCATCAGCAGCGGGTTGCTCCACGCCGTGACGTCGTACGTCACCTTGTAGGGGATGTAGCTCTCGCTTCCGAGCATCGACTGGATCCAGTGCTTCTGCCCCTGAGCCATGGGTATCCAGTACGAGCCGATCGGCAGCGTCTCGGCGTGCGTGCTACCGCCGTATGGTGTGAAGTGATCGACGCGCTCGGCCTGGGTCAGTCGGTACACGTCGACATCCATGCGCTGCAGCCGCCGCACCAAAGTCTCCAGCTCGTACGCGCGGCTCGGCTGGTACTTGAGGAAGTAGTGCCGCACGGTGAGCTCTGGTACGTCCTGGTAAAGGGTGCTCTTCGGGTTGAACACCTCGTTGGGCTCGAGCTGGCCGGCGAGCCCTTCTTGATATGCGGTCACGTAGGACGCGCGCCACTGCTGCACATAGTCCGACCCGCCAGTGGCGCCCTGAAAGACCGACGACCACATGGCCAGATAGTGCTGGAACGTTCGGTCCTCGACTCGATCTCGGTTGTCCTTCTCGAAGGTCATCCCGGCAGCATGGAAACCGACCGCCGGGACGGTGTCTCCGAAGATGCTGGCGAAGAAGTCATAGGGAGCGCCGTGGTGGTACGGCAGCTTCTCGGCGTCAAAGGCGCCGGAGATGGCTGGGCTGTAGTCGTCAAAAATCCAGTCGTGCGCGGTATCTGGAGTTTCGGCGTACTCAGGATCGGCATGGGGTGGGAACAGAAAGTCGGAGTAGCCGAACTCGTGTGCGTCGATGAACAACATCGGTGGGTACTTGCGCAGCAGCTGAAGCTTGCCGTCGGTTTCTGGCTGCGTGCGCGCGAACCAGTCGCGGTTCATGTCGAAGCCGTACAGGTTTCGCCTGGTGTCCAAGTAACGACCGTCAGGGTTCTGCGTTGGCAAGATCACCACGATGGAGCTGTCCAGAACCGTGTCGACCACGCAGTCGGTGCGGTCGGCCAGCTCATACAAGACGCGAAGCGCTGCGTCAGCGCCGCTTTCCTCGTTGCCGTGCACGTTCCCCGCAACCCACAGGATCGCCGGCGTCGAAGCAACCAGCTCGGCCGCCTGGTCCGCGGGTAGCTGGGGATCTCGCAGCAGTGCCGCGTCTCGGCTGATCTGGCGCAAGGCGTCCGGTGTCACGTGGTCAGGCGAGCCGACGACTGCATAGCTGAGTGGACGGCCCGCGACCGATGTGGCGGCGACGCCGCTCGTGACGCGATTGCTGGCGTCGTCGACGGCGGTCACGAAATCGACGATCTGCTTCGGGCTTGTCTCCTGGCTGCCGAGGTCGAAACCCAGCACGTCGGTCGGGGTCGGCACGTCGCCGGAGAACACCGGGGTCGGGCCGAAGGCGCTGCACGCCGCGGCGGCTGCGTGCGGGGATCCCGACAGCAGGAGGGCCGCAGCCACAGTGGCAGCTGAGCCAACGGCCACCAGTCGAGCGGGAAACCGCGGGGTCAGGTGACGTGAGCTGCGTGCCGGCATTTGTCCTCCGCGGATTCGCGAAACAGGGATGCCTTGATCGTGCTCTGCTTGCGGTTCGCGGTCCAGGCCTTCATCCATTCGTAATCTGCCACGATGTGCCGATGCCAGGTGAGCCCAAGGATCTGACCGCGCTGGGTGCGGAGCCAGTGCCCGGTTCGGGTAGTTGGCCCGAGTTGCCAGATCCGTTGCCGGTCCCTGTCCCTGACAGCCACTGCCACTTGGACATCGCCTACGACTCCGAACGTCACGGCCCTGGGCTTTCGGTCGACCGGGCGCTTCAGCTGTCTGCTTCCGTCGGCGTCCCCAAGATCGTGCAAGTCGGGTACGACCTGGCGAGCTCGCAATGGGGCGTCCGAGTGGCGAATGAGCACCGCGAGGTCGTCGCGGCTGTCGCGCTGCATCCGAACGAGGCACCGCGCCTTGCTGAGTCCGGTGAGTTCGACCGGGCGT
>JBJMHG010000200.1:0-3560 GCA_045807485.1 Actinomycetes bacterium | reverse complement strand
GCACACGACGGACGCCGCAGATACCGTCAACCGCATCATTGACTTCTTCCCGCCGCACGAGCAGAAGCAGATCCGCATCACGCTGTCGGAATCTTTGCGAGGCATCCTCTGTCAGCGACTGGTTCCTCGTTCAGACGGTTACGGACGCTGCGTCACGATGGAGGTTCTGGTCAACACCGGACGCATCGCTGATGCAATCGCTGACCCTGAGAAGACCGGAACCATCACACAGCTGATCGGCGAAGGTTCGTACTACGGAATGCAGACGTTCGACCAGCACCTGGTGTCACTCATTCGCGATGGCGTCATCACGCTGGAAGCCGCAATGTTGGCGTCCACGAGCCCCCACGACCTGACCGTCGAGCTTCGTCGCCTCGGTCTGGTTGCCTGACTAGACAGATCGGACCGGCTGTTCGGTGGCTCACCGAATGCCTTGGGTGTGCCAGAAGTGAGAGTCCTCCGGCCAGTCCTGCGGACCGAGGCCCGGGTCTCCACCTCGCTGGCCGCGCAGGGCTCGCCCTGTGAGCAGCAGGACGGCGGCGATGCTGATCAACACGAGGGCCGCCGCTGTCATGAGCGTCGCCATGATCGTTCACCCCTTCGGGTTCGTCGCGGGTATCGGGTTCTGGGTCGCCCTGGCTTCGACATCAGTTCCTTCGCCAGGTATCTAGGCGTGAATGGGTTCATGGCAGATACTTTGCCTGCCGCTATTACCTGCCACCAGTGGCACTATTGACACGGTTCGCAAAATTGCTGCCACAATGGCTACATGCTGCAGAACGTCGTCGCTCTCGCGATGCCTGGCTTGTCGGCGTTCGAGCTGGGAGTGGTCTGCGAGGTCTTCGGAACAGAGCGGAGCGACGTGGGGTTGCCGTCCTTCGACTTCGCCGTTGTGTCCGAGGACGCCGCCCCGCTCCGGTCGTCTTCAGGGTTCGTTCTGACCCCCCAGCACGACCTCGCACGCGCCACCGAGGCAGACCTGGTGTGCGTCCCGGCGTCTGAGTCTGAGGCATTCGCGAGCCCAGCGGTGATCGAGATGCTGCAAGCGACCGTCGCCCGCGGTGGTCGAGTCTTGAGCGTCTGCACCGGAGCCTTCACCCTCGCCGCCGCAGGTCTGCTGGACGGCCGCAAATGCACCACCCACTGGGCGTTCGTCGACGACCTCCAACGGCAGTACCCGTCCGCCGAAGTCATCCCCGACGTCCTGTACGTCGACGACGATCCGGTGATCACCAGTGCGGGAACCGCGGCAGGCATCGACGCATCGCTGCACCTGGTTCGCAAAGAGCTCGGCACAGAAGTCGCAAACGGCATCGCGCGTCGGATGGTCGTGCCGCCGCATCGCGAGGGTGGCCAGGCTCAATACATCGAACGACCGGTGCCGCCGAGCGACTACCAAACGCTGGGACCACTCCTCGACTGGATGAATGAGAACCTGCACGAGGAGGTGTCGGTCGATGAGCTCGCGGTGCGGGCGCACATGTCATCACGGACCTTTGCCAGGCGGTTCAAGGCCGAGACCGGATCCACTCCGCACGCATGGATGACCCGGTTGCGAGTGCAGAATGCCGAGCGCCTACTCGAGCAGACCGACGAGCCCATTGAGCGGGTGGCTGAGCTGAGTGGGTTCGGGTCAGCGACGCTGCTGCGTCATCACTTCGTCAAGCAGCGGAGCACGACACCTCAGGCGTTCCGCCGCACCTTCCGTCGTGCGGCGTCTTGAACCGTCGGTCAGGCGTTTAGGCGCATACGGTTGCGGCGCTTGAGTGCTCGGCGTTCGTCCTCTGACAAACCGCCCCAGACACCAGCGTCCTGACCGGTCTCGAGCGCCCACGCCAGGCAGGGCTCGATGACCTCGCAGCGACGGCAGACAGCCTTGGCCTCTTCCACCTGTAGCAACGCCGGTCCGGTGTTGCCAATCGGAAAGAAGAGTTCTGGGTCTTCGTCACGGCAGGCGGCACGGTGGCGCCAGTCCATGCGGATGCACTCTCCTTGCAGATCACCCGGGCGTCCGCCAAGAAATGACCGGGCGTCGCACCAGGGCGCTCGCTCCTCGGACGGGGCGAGCGACCACAAACAGCCTTTCAGATGCCTCGGACTACCACAAGGCGAACTGGGCGCCCAATGCCCCGGCCGTTATGTCAGATGCGTCACATTCCCGCAGGTCAGAACGCGAATGAGACCGACGGGAGCGGCGTTCTCATTCAGCCATCGGAGTACGGGCTCAGTACCGTTAAGGCCTTCGGCACTGACGTGAAGCTGACCTCAGAACGACCTCCGAGGTAGTCACCGTCGACCTGCAAGGCGACTGGCTCGTCCGCCTGGACCGTGAACCGAGCGATGTCGTGACGGTGGACCACGTTTGACCCTTGCGGGGGATTCTGGCGACGTCCAAGCGCCTTTCGGGCAACTCGGAGGGTTCTGGCCAGACCCACCTCACGGAGGGCGAGCAGGTCGAGACCGAGATCGAAAGACGCCCCGGGCAGGGGGTCGACTGGTAGGCGTCCCAGGTAGGTCCAGGGAGACGTGTTGGCCACCAAGACCATCCGGAGTGAATCAGTCACGGGTTCTTCCAGCTCGGACAGTCGCAGCGGGACGCCGCTCCGCGCGGTCATCGACCGCAGCGCCGTCCGCACGTAGAGGGCGTGACTCGACCGCCGGCCGCTCGCCCGCTTCTCTTCCACACGCGCAACGACGTCGGCGTCCAGGCCAAGCCCGGCCGTGAAGGTGAACCAGCGCTGGTCGGCGCGTCCAAGGCCGATCACTCGCCCGTCGCCGGCCCGGAGCAGCTCGAGCAACAGTCCGGTCGCCTCCACCAGGTCGTCGGGCATTCCGATTGCCCGAGCGAACACATTGGTGCTGCCGCCGGGAACGACCGCTAGCGAGGGTGACGACAGTGTGGGTCCATCGGCGAGCAGACCGTTGACAACCTCGTTGACAGTGCCGTCTCCGCCGAGAACCAGCACGACGTCGTAACCGGCCTCCGCGGCGTCGTAGGCGAGCTCGGCGGCGTGGCCGCGCGCCTTGGTCTCGGCAAGCTCGAGATCAACCTGTGAACCAAGGGCTTGGACCAGGACGTCGCGCGCACGCGGACTGGTGGACGTCGCCTCGGGGTTCATGATGAGGCGGGCCCGCTGCATGAGCGCCACCCTACGCCGACAGATATGCTCCGGCTCGTGGCAACCTCACCGGCCGAAGAGGTCGACGGACCCTTGGACGTTCAGATCCGGGTGCTGTCATGGCTGGTGCTGCTGGAGGCAATCGCGATGGTGCTTTTCGTCGCGCTAGACGTGGTCTCCGCACTGCGAGCCTCCGACGCGGAGTGGGGAGCTGTCTGGTTCGTGCTTGTGGTCATGGGGACATGGAGTGGGGGACTGATGTTGGTGTCTCGCGGGGTCGTGTCGGGACGCCGATGGGCATTCACGCCGGTCCTTCTCACGCAGCTGCTGTTCGGCGCGGCCGCGGTGTCGTTCTTCGGTGCTGCAGAGACCGCGGCCAGGGTGGTGTGGGGCATCGTCCTGGTCTACGTGATCGTGGTGCTGCGCTTGCTGTTCAGCCGC
>JBJMHG010000199.1:0-5073 GCA_045807485.1 Actinomycetes bacterium | reverse complement strand
GATTCGCCCAGTAGTCGACCGGGTGGTGCCGCTCAGGAACGCCGCTGAGGCGCACCGAGCCTTGGAGCGGGGCGAAGCCGTTGGAAAAGTCCTGCTGCAGATTACGGACGGGGCTGGGCAAACCTCACCAACAGCACGAGGATGATGTGACGACGGGGTCGACCCACTGGAGGACAGATGCTCGACGAGACGATCGCCGGGATCGCGATCGATCGCACATATCCCGGGCTGCCTGGCCGTGACTATTGCGATGAAGGGGTCTGGCGTCGCGAGCAAGACACCGTCTTCAGCCGAAGCTGGTTCTGCGTGGGCCGAACCGAGGAAATTCCCAATCCTGGTGACTATGTTGCGCGGGACGTCGCGGGGACCAGCGTCATCGCGGTCCGTGGCAAAGACGATGTCGTCCGTGGGTTCTTCAACGTCTGTCGTCATCGGGGATCGATGCTCTGCGACGAAGGCGCGGGAAGCACGCGGGGCGCCTTCAGCTGCCCGTACCACAACTGGGTGTATGACCTAGACGGAACATTGATCGGCACGCCGAACGTCAGCGCTGGTGACGACTTCGACCGAAGCCAGTACCCGCTGCGTAGCGTTTCATGTGACGTGTGGGAGGGCATGATCTTCGTTCACCTCGACGCCAATCCGCAGCCACTCATCGAACAGCTGAGAGATGAGCCAGACGGTCCGCTCGAGTACGACAGATACCACGTCGGTGAGCTGAAACTCGGACGCCGCATCACCTACGAGGTAGCTGCCAACTGGAAAATCATCCACGACAACTTTAACGAGTGCCTGCACTGCCCGAACATCCATCCCGAGCTGGCCAACATCGTTCCGATGTTCCGCAAAGGGATGGTCTTCGACCCCGAGCGGCCCGACCTCGGCGTCACCCTCGACGAGGGCCTCACCACCTTCACGATGAGCGGTACTTCGCGTCTGCCGGCGCTTCCGGAGCTCACCGAGGCCGACGGCCGCACATATTGGGGCTACTCGGTGTTTCCCAACGTCATGATGAATCTGCTTTCCACTGGTGCGATGGTCTACTTCCTGTACCCCAAAGGACCCGGGCACACGACCATCGTTTCCGAGTTCTTGTTCCGAGCCGAAACGGTCAGCGATCCCGCTTTCGACTGCTCCGACATGGTCGAGTTCCTCGACCTCGTGAGTCGTCAAGACTGGGCCGTCTGCGAGCGAGCGCAGCGCGGTGTCTCCAATCGCGGATTCGACCGCGGTGTCTACCCTCCACAAGATGCTCTGCTGCAACGCTTCGCCGAGCGTTACTTGGCCTTTCGCGGCCCCATGAGCCAATAATCCGTGCTCGTTGCTCAACCCGTGCTTCAGCTGACGCTCGCAGCGACGAGCTCTGCCACACAGATTCGGTTTCGGCCACCTGACTTCGCGTCATAGAGCGCCCGATCAGCTCTGGCCATCAGCGACTCCACAGTTTCGTCACGACCTCGTTGGGCAACGCCGATCGAGACAGTCTGTCCAAGGGGAACACTGGCGCGGAGCCGCTCGAGTACCTCAACGGCCACTTCAATGGAACAGTCGGGGAGTCCGATGGCGAACTCCTCGCCACCCCAACGGACCAACAAGTCATCGGGTCGCACGCGGTGACGCCAGGCCTGCGCAAGCTCGCGCAGGAGGGCGTCTCCTGCGAGGTGTCCGTACGTGTCGTTGTAGGCCTTGAAGTGGTCGAGGTCAGCGATTGCGACGCAGAGCGGTCGCTCGGCAAGCTGCGGCATCTCGTCCCGCCAGACCCGGCGGTTTCCGAGCCCGGTCAATGCATCCGTGGTGGCACTTCGGCGCAGCGAGTTCACCAGGTCTGCCCGCTCGATTGACCAGCCGACCTCCTGGGCGAGCAGAGTAACTGCGGCGCTGGTCTGGGCCGGAGGTGTCGCATGTGACTCAGACCAGGTGAGTTCGAGTACTCCACGAACCGCACCGTTGTGACCAAAAGGCTGCGCGAGCACCGACCGGGCATGGGTTGCTGCCGCAATAACTGGATCGATTGACTCGTCGGCCTGCGCGTCCGCCACAAATATCGTTCGGCCCTCCCGGTACGCCGACATCGTGGGAGAAAGGGTGCCAAGGTTCAAACGGAACTCAGGCAGTTCAGCCCCCGCCGAAGCGGTGCTGCGCAGGTACTGCCCGCCCTCGGGCTCGAAGATCAGAACCGTTGCAGCTCCACTTACCTCGAGCAGAGCTTGGCACGCGGCCAGGCGAGGATCCGTTGACTGCCTGATTTGCTGCGCTGCGGTAGCAACGACGGTCAGGGTTCCATTAGCGATCCGCGTGTCGCGTTCGCTGGTGGCGAGCCGGCTGACGAGCGTTGAGACGGTCCAGACCGCAAGCGCCGGTACAGTGACGAACACGACGATGCGGCGCACGTCCACAGTGGTGAGGTCAGATACGCCATCGAGCACTGTGACGCCGACCACGCACGAGACCATGACGGCCAGAACGACGAGTGCTTCGAGTCGACTTCCGTAAAGGCTCATCCAAAGCGCTGGCAGGAACAGCACCAGAGTGCCTCCCGAGCCGGCGCCACCTGCTCCTTGGATCAACAGACTCAAACCCAACAGCCACCCGTAGACCCAGACGTACTGCGTCCATCGCGGATGGCCCGCGGCCAGCGACCAGATCAGACCGGTCAGAGTCAAGCCGACCGTCGCCAGGCCCGCCGCGAGTATGGGTACGTCAAGTGTGGTGTCTCCGCCCAGGGAGATCAGTGGTGCGATGATTCCGGCCAGCATGAACGGCGCGACCTGCCGCACAGCAGCGGCCAGCCGCGAGGTGGCGCGCTCGGCGTCCTCGCCCATACGGGTGTTGTCGGCCTCAACCGGTCTGGGCCTGAGTCCCTTGCCTCAGCACTTCACGTTGACCAGCCAGTCTTGATTCGCCCCGACGTACCAGTCGTTCTTGCTCGTCTTCGCTGGAGCATGAACCTCGTTCCACATGAAGATGCCCATTTTGGTTGTGGGGTACGCCCACGTCCCGTCCGCCTTCTTGTGGTTGCACTCGATGGAAGGGTGTAGCTTCGTCGTTCCTACTGGGATGCCGTCCCAGCGAGCGTGGTGCCAACCCTTGTCGCCGTAGTCGTCCCAGTTGTGCGGGTGATTCCAGTTGATACCGCCGCGTATGACGACACTCCAGTGGGCCCTGTCGTAGGCGGTGTCGCACTGCAAGCGCGCGCTCACACGCACAAATCGCTTGGCGGGGGCGCCGTCACTGGCAACTCGCTTGGCGCGTCCCATCACAACGGAGCAGCCAGAGGGCGCGTTGTCGCTCCTCCGCTGCAGCTTGTACGTTCCATCAAGGCCAACGGCCGCCGCCTGTGTCACACCACATCCCAGGACGACTACTCCGACCACCGACGCGGCCAACACACGATTCCAGCGCATGCTTCTCCCCTTCGATCCCGAAAGCATGTTTGATGTCGACTGCTAACACGCGTTGAGGCGTCCGCTGGTTCCGGCCATGTCGACGAACTTCGTTATATGCGACCTAGCAGGACGCTTTTGGCCTAGCCTCCTGCGTCGGAGGTCGAATGAAACCCGTGCTCATTGCTGCGCTCACTCTGTGTGCGCTCGTTCTTGTGGCTGTCCCATCACGCGCTGTAATCGTGAATCAGCACCATCAGCTCAGAACTGCTGACGGCGACACGGCACGACGCTGCAGCCTGACGATTGACACGGTCACGCGCGATTACCAGCCCACAATTCGGGTCCTCGACGTCAACGGCTGGTTCCGCTGTCGGGCGGAGAGATGGACGAGCAAGAGCCTGATGTTTCGACCCCATGGAGCCGGTCCTCGGCACAGCACGACTGTCGCAGTCGGCGATGATGGACGGCCGTATCACTTTCACATCGAAGTTCAATGCAACAACAAAGCCGATGGCACCCATTGGAACCATCCTTTTCAGCAGATCGACCTCCACAGCCATGCCTATGCCTACAATTCTCGTCAATACGTGCACTACGCGACCCAGATCGTCAGCAATCTGCCGTTCAAGTGCTGAGCCCTGGCTCTCCTCCGGGGGCAGAGCACCAACAGCACCTGCGGGGAACCGCCGATGGGGCTCACGCGTGTAAAGAGTGGATGGGCTCCACGGGGGGAGCTCGTCCTTTGGCGTGTGGACGCGGAAATCGAAGAGGGGATCGAAGTGAGTGCGGGAGAGGCTGGCCCGTCGGGCGCCGAGGTGCAGCAACCCGGTGGCGCTCGCAGGCGGGACGTGGGCAGTGCTGAGGCTGGCATTCTGCTTGCAATCTTGCTGGTCTTCTTCGTCCTCGCTCTCATCTTCATGGCCACAGGCGACGGGTTCTGCTTCGAGTACTGCTAGCAGCAGGAAATGGGCGCCGAGCGCATAACGGAACCGAAGCCCTGGCTGACGCGTGTAAGGGGTGGACGGACAGAGGGGATTCGTCCAGTGATGGGCGACGTGAAGGGGAGCGAATCGGCGATGAGTTCGGCTGATGCGCGCCTTGGAGTCGAGTCCTTGTATCTCCGAACGTGTCCACGACTGATTGGCCTACTCACTGCGATGGGCGGTTCACGAAGCGACGCTGAAGAGATCGCGCAGGACGCGTACTTGGCGCTGCTCAAGCATTGGGAAAGGGTTCGGTCGTACGACGACCCAGAGGCATGGGTCAGGACCGTCGCGATCCGCAAGCTGATCAGTCGTCACCGCAGGTACTCGGTGCAGCGCGTGGGTCTGAGACGCCTCGTCGCAACCTACGAGCCGACGACCGACGACCTGTCAGCCGATGGGGTCGACCTCGCACGAGCTCTCTCCGAGCTGCCTCTGAAGTTGAGAACAGTGGTGCTCTTGCACTACGTGCTCGACCAGTCGGTCGCGCAGATTTCCACCCAGCTCAGCCTGCCAACCGGCACCGTCAAGTCACGGCTGGCGCGCGGGCGTGCACGGCTGGAGCCGCTCCTGACTGAACAGGAGGTGTTCGAGACATGAGTGACCTCAACACGAGACTGAGCAAGTACGTAGAAGAACTAACTCCACCCTCAGTCGCATCACTGCCGCTAGAGCCACGGTGGAGAGCGGCAACACCCCGCAGG
>JBJMHG010000198.1:0-3689 GCA_045807485.1 Actinomycetes bacterium | reverse complement strand
CCAGCGGCGTGTGGATTGTCGGCCCACAAGCCGCACCGCCGCCTGCGCCGCTCGCGAGCGACGCGCGCGACACCGGCCAGGTCGGCGGCCTGCTGCCGGCGGACGCGGTGCTGCAGAACGGGGAGTCGGGCATTGCTGCTCAGTCGATCCGCCCGGCCGTCATTGCACTGGTGCCGGCCTCGTGCCCCGACTGCTCCGCCGTCCTCACCTCGATCGCCCCTCAGGTTGGCTCGTTCGGTGCCGCATTGGTGGCCGTGGGCGGTGAGGGCCAGTCAGCGCAGCTCGCGCAACTCTCGGACGCGGTAGGTGCATCTCGGCTGGTGACCTTGACCGACCGGGAGCAGAAGCTGCGCGAGGTCTATGGCTCAACGGGCATCACCTTGCTGCTGGTGGGCAGTGATGGAGTCCTGGTCGATGTGGTCCGCAACGCCGCCCCTGGCCTCCATCTGGAAGGTGACCTGGTCGATCTCGTGCCAGGCGTCGGCTACGGAACCTGATCTGGATACTCTGTCGGCCATGATCCGCACGCCTGCGCCGACGTCGGCGCGCTCGCGCACCCTCTTGGCCGCGCTGTTCTTCAGCTCGCTCGCCGCGCTCGTGCTCTCCGGCTGCGGCGCCGGCTCGAGCGCGCAGACCAGCCAGCCGTACAACCCCGGCGATGGACGCAACGTCAACATCCCCGCGGACGCCACCTTCAAAGAGCCCTACCTCGCGGTACGAAACGCGCTCGTCGTGAGCAACGGTAGTGCGGCGTCCGTGACCGTCTCGGTGGTGAATCACAGTGACGAGACCGACGTGCTCAGCGAGATCAAGGTCAACGACAAGGTGGCGGCTTTCGTCGGTGGCCCGTTTGAGATTCCGCCGAAGGGCCAGATCTCGGTCGGGGGCGGCTCGGACGCCACCGCGCTCGTTTCGGACGCCGGGGTCGAGCCTGGTCAATGGACTGAGCTGACGCTCACCTTCACCAACGCGGGCTCCACGGTCGTTGACGTGGTCGTGGTCGCGTCCGACGACGAGTACACGGTGCTCGGCGAAGGCGCCTAAGCGGACCTCTTCGTCGTCGCAGCCGCTGTTGGTTCGACCACCAGATCGATGGCATCGAAGTAGGCAGCGCCGCAACCGGTGCAGGCCCACTCTGAACCGGTTACCGCGACACCCATGCGCTCGAACAGCGCCATCGACAGACAGTCACTGCACCAGAACTCATCGAGCTCGGCCATGACGTCTACGCCGCCGGCCGCGAGATCTGCCTTCAACTCAACCTTCACTGTGACTCCTGTGCTTGTCGTCTTCGGTTTCTCACGCTGCCACAGGCGGCCGACGACTCTCGGCAACTGACCGGACGCCAGCAGCGGCGTGTTTGGAGCTAGCAGAGCAGAGCGGTCTGACACTCCTGGGATTCCGGCGCTCAGACGGGCGGCGTCCGTTGCTCCTTGGCGCCTCGTCCTGGCCGCTGACCTGCGGATTCCTCCGCGATACCGGGTTGCCGGTTGTCCGGTGTGGGTAGCCTTTCCTCATGCAGACCGTCTGGAAAGGGTCCATCGCGTTTGGGATGGTCTCGATACCCATCCGACTCGTGTCAGCGACAGAAGAGCGAGACGTACCGCTTCGGCAGGTGCACGACGCCGACGGCGGACGCATCAAGTACAAGCGCTTCTGCTCGATCGATGGCGAAGAGGTTCCGTACAGCCACATCGCCAAGGGGTTCGAGATCTCCGACGATGACGTTGTCGTGCTCACTGACAACGATCTCGCCAACCTACCGATCGCGTCCACGAAAGCGGTTGAGGTGGTGAGTTTCGCCGACCGCGACGAGATCAACCCGGTCGCTCTGTCGCGCGCATACTTCGCCGATCCAACCGGCGACGCCAAGCCGTACAAGCTGTTGCATGACACCTTGGTCGAGACCAACAAGGTGGCAGTGGTGAAGCTCGCCCTGCGGCAGCGCGAGCGACTCGCGACGATCCGTCCGCAAGATGGCGTCCTTGTCGTGCAGACCATGTTGTGGCCAGATGAGGTGCGGCGTCCTGCGTTCTCGTTCCAGGACGACGACGTCGACGTCAAGCCGCAAGAGCTCGAGATGGCGTCGATGTTCGTTGGAGCGTTCGACCAAGGCTTTGACCCTGAAAAGTTCCATGACCAGTACCGCGAGGCGTTGCAGGCAGTGGTCGACGCCAAGCTCTCGGGGCACGACATCGTTCGCGCAGCCGAGCCCGAGGGCGACTCGAACGTGATCGACCTGATGGATGCCCTTCGCGCCAGCCTCGCCCAGGCCGGTGGGGCGTCCGACGCGGAAGCCGCAGAAGTTCCCGCCAAGAAGAGCGAGAAGAAGGCCGCGGCCAAGAAGTCTGCGAAGAAGGCACCGGCCAAGAAGGCCGCACCGAAGAAGACCGCCGCAAAATCCGAGCCTAAGAAGACCGCGAAGAAGGCTCCTGCCAAGAAGACAGCCGCCAAGAAGACCGCGGCCCGAAAGACGGCTTAGCTGCTCAGCAAGACTGCCATCGGATCATCGTCGTCCAGCCGCGCGAGCACCTCTGCCATCGTCAGGTGCGCCACGCCCGGTTCGTCGAGCTCGTCCCACGTTCGTGGCGTTGCCACAAACGGGTGCTCGCGGCCGCGCAGTGAGTACGGCGTGATCGTGGTCTTGTTCGGGTTGTTCTGACTCCAGTCGATGAAGACCTTTCCGGTGCGCTGCTCACGCTTCATCACCGCCGTCACCAGCTTCGGGAAGGCGGCGGACGCCGCGGTCGCCAGCGACTTGGCGTAGTCGCTTGTCGAGCCCTCTCGAGTGGATGCGTCCCATGCCGCGTACAGGTGAAGACCTTTGCTCCCACTCGTCACCGGGACGCTGACCAGCCCGTCGCCGGACAGCCGCTCTCGTAACCACTGCGCGACCTCGATGCACTGCACAAGCCCAGTGCCTGGTCCGGGGTCAAGATCGAGGACCAACCGGTCAACGTGTGGCGCGTCATCGCGCCACCGCCACTGCGGCACGTGAAGTTCGAGGGCATTCAGCTGCGCCAACCAGGCGAGCGTTGCGGCGTCCGGCACGAGCGGGTACGTAACCGGGCCGTCGGAGTGATCGAGCGTCAAAGAATCGACCCAGTCCGGCGCCCCGGCGGGTAGCTGCTTCTCGAAGAAACGCGATCCGCTGACCCCCTGTGGCCATCGGATTCGCGTCACCGGCCGTTGCACCATGTGCGGCAGCATGCGCTCGGCCATGTGCACGTAGTACGCGATGACGGCAACCTTGGTGACGTTGTCGGCCGGATACATCACCTTGTCTGGATGGGTGACTTTGATCGACCGATCGCCGACAACTACAACGTTGCGGTCAGCGGCCATACGCGCCATCTAAGCGCAATGGCCCAGGCTTCACGCCTCGTACTTGTAGCCCAAGCCTCGAAGGGTCACGATGTGGCGCGGGTTGGCCGGGTCTTCTTCCACTTTGGCGCGCAGGCGCTTGATGTGGACGTCAAGGGTCTTGGTGTCACCCACGTAGTCCGACCCCCACACCCGGTCGATGAGCTGCATTCGAGTGAGCACGCGTCCGGCGTTGCGCAGCAATAGCTCGAGCAGCTCGAACTCTTTGAGCGGGAGTTTCAGCATCTCGCCGCGCACGGTGACCACGTGGCGTTCGATGTCCATACGAACCGGACCGCCTTCGAGCACCGGGGGCAACAGTTCTT
>JBJMHG010000197.1:0-5387 GCA_045807485.1 Actinomycetes bacterium | reverse complement strand
GAAGTCAACTTTGACGGCATCACCTACGCCAAGGGCGCTTCCGTTCTGAAGCAGCTGGTTGCCTGGGTTGGCCGCGACGCCTTCGTCTCAGGCGTCCGCTCATATTTCGAGCGCCACGCCTGGGGCAACACCGAGCTGGCCGATCTGCTGACCGCGCTGGAAGAGACGTCCGGTCGCGACCTCTCGAGCTGGGCGAAAGAGTGGCTCGAGACCGCTGGACTGAACACGCTTCGCGTCGAGTTCTCGCTCGATGAATCCGGTGCATACACATCGTTCGACGTGCTGCAGACTGCTCCGGAAAATCATCCGACTCTTCGCTCACATCGCCTTGCTATCGGCGCCTACAACCGCACCGGCGATGGGCTGGTTCGCGACGAGCGTCTTGAGCTGGATGTCATCGGAGACCGCACTTCGGTGCCTCAGCTGGTTGGCAGCAGGCAGCCCGACCTGCTTCTCATCAACGACGACGACCTCGCGTACACGAAGATTCGCTTGGACCAACGTTCTGCTCAGACACTCATCGACAGCATTGGGGACCTGCCGGACAGCCTCGCGCGAGCCCTCTGCTGGACGGCGGCCTGGGACATGACCAGGGACGCCGAGCTGTCGGCCCGAGACTGGGTCGCTCTGGTGCGCAACGGTCTGCCGAGCGAGACCGACATCGGCGTCCTGCAGGGTGTCGTGCGACAAGCGGTCTCAGCGTTGTTCCTCTTCACGCCCACGCAATACCGCGAAGAGGCACTGGTTGAGTTCGCCGACTTCCTTCTCGAGCGCGGTCGATCAGCTGCAGCGGGCAGCGACCACCAGCTGGCCCTCTTCCGAGGCTTCGTGAGCATTGCACGGACGGGTCCGCAACTGGCCACAGTCGAGGCGGCCTTGGGGGGCAGCGAGGTGCCGGAGGGTCTGACGATCGACGCCGACCTCCGTTGGAGCTTGGTGCACCGACTGGTTGCAACGGGCCGAGCGGCCCCGGAGCTCATCGATGAGGAGTTTGAGCGTGATCGCACAGCCAGTGGGGAACGTCAGGCTGCCGCTGCTCGAGCGGCCGTTCCCACCGAGGAGGCGAAAGACAATGCCTGGCGGGCAGCCGTCGAATCGGACGAGCTACCGAATGCACTGCTCGGTGCGACCGTCGCGGGCCTGAACACCCCTGACCACGCCGAGCTGAACCGACGCTTGATCGATCGCTACTTTGCGATGCTCGACGACATCTGGCGTACCCGGACGAATGACACAGCTCAGAATCTGGTGGTCGGTCTCTATCCAGGCTTCCTTGTGGAGCAAGAAATCATCGATCGCACAGAGGAGTACCTCGCTACCCACGACGCCCCTCCTGCGTTGCGCAGACTGTTGGTGGAGGGCGCGGACGGCGTTCGCCGCTCTCTGAAAGCCCAGCTCTCGTACTGATTCCTGCGCGGAGCGAGCAACCGTCACGAGCTTGTTCACCTCTTCCTCAAAAGCCCGTGACGGTGTGAAGATGTGCTCCTTCCGAAACACCCCCACCGTCCAGCCTCGGCCGCTGATCCACTGCCTGCGTGCCTCGTCGTGCTCGTGGGACTAAGCGTCGGTGCCGGAGTGCCCCGAGTGGAGTGTGCGGGGGTGCCTGGCGTGTTCGCTGAGTGTGTGCAGACCCGCGACGATGCCTCCGGACAAGTCGCCAGCCGTGAACGACGAGGTCATCGACATTGCTCCCAGCGCAGTCGCTCTGTCGTCCAGGTACCGCGCGGCGGTTGCCCCGGTCAAAATCTCAAGTCGACGTTGCGCCGGATCGACCACGACCACAACTGCGCGGTCTGCGCCCTCGCCCAAAGCTCCCAACAGCTTCCGGCCCTGCTCGCGCAGTTCACCTTCGGGCGCGCCGACGAATACCGAGTAGTTGAGTCCGCTTTCGGTATGCGCCTGATTGATCGCACGCTCGATCGACTGGACCTGGCCAGCGGAGAATGCCTCACCAGCGGGCACTGCACCCACCACCCTCGGTAATCGGCTTGGCCTCGCGAGCGGCGTCCAAGCCGGCTCCCCCGATCCACACCGGCTCGGCCCACCAGGAAAGACCGGGCCGGTACTTCGGACCGCGAACCCATGACGGCGTGAACACCAACAGCGTGATCACGGCATAGACCGACAGCGGCAACAGGACGAACCAGCCCAGCCATTCGAGTGTGGACATGCGGTCACCGTACCCAACCGCAGAGGTGGACGATGCACGGACTCCGGCGCGCACTCGACGCACTTTGAGCGCACCCTGGTGCACATTCGACGGGTCTAGAGCGCACCCTGGTGCACACTCGACGGGCCGGTGGCTAGGCCGGAAGCGCCAGCTCCTCGAGCAGCTCAGGGGTGGACGCCGAACTCGAGCCACCAGCGTGGCCCAGCAGGTAGGGCACCCACACCGGATCTGCCCGGCCAGCGCCCAGAATCCGCCACGCCGGTCCGATCGGTTGGAACGGTGCGTGCCGCATGTGCCATCCCAGGTCAGCAACACTGCGGTCGGCCTTCAAGTGGTTGCACCGCCGACAGGCGGACACGACATTGGTCCACACATGCTCGCCGCCCCGACTCCGCGGGACGACGTGGTCAAGGCTCGTGGCCGGCGAGTCGCAGTACACACAACGACCACCGTCCCTCGCGAACACCGCGCGCCGCGTCAGCGGAACCGCGGATCGATACGGAACGCGCACGTACCGCACGAGTCGGACCACCGCGGGCAACGGCTCGGAGCGTCGCTCACTTCGCGCGATGCGATCGGTGTGCTCGACGGCGTCCGCCTTCTGCGCGAGGACGAGCACCAACGCTCGGCGGTCGGGGACGACGCAGAGCGGTTCATGGGTGGCGTTCAGCACCAGAGCCCTGGACATAGCCAGACCAGTGTGACCCCAGTCACGCTTTGGTGCCAGCAGCGACCCACATCCGCTGAGCCCTAGGGTTGTCGCCATGCCAGCCAGCTCTCCGCATCGCCACCGCCCCGACTACCCCACCGCCGAGCGCCTCGACCTCGTCGAAGACCTGCACGGCCACCGGGTCGCTGACCCCTACCGCTGGCTCGAGGCCGCCGACGACCCCCGCACCAAAACGTGGTCGGACGCCGAAGACGCGCTGTTCGAGCAGGTGCGCGCCACCTGGCCAGGGCAGGAGCGCGTGCGCAAGCGAGTGTCTGACCTGGTCGGAGCTGGCCTGGTCACAGTCCCGGTGTGGCGAGGCGAGCGGCAGTTCGTGATCCGCCGCTCCGCCGAACAAGAGCACGCGGTGCTGGTCGTCATCGAAGCTGACGGATCAGAACGGACGTTGATCGATCCGATGCAGATCGACGCCTCCGGCACGACCACGTTGGACGGCTGGCAGCCGAGCAAAGAGGGTCACCTGTTGGCATACCAGCTCTCCGAAGGAGGGACCGAAGAGTCGATCGTGCGCGTGATGGATGTTGCCACCGGCGACATCGTCGACGGGCCGATCGATCGAGCGCGGTACTCGCCAATCGCCTGGCTCCCCGGAGGCGAGGCGTACTACTACGTGCGCCGGCTAGCGGCCGACCAGGTACCCGCCGGAGAAGAGCAGTTCCACCGCCGCGTTTGGTTGCACCGCCTCGGCACTGACCCCGACACCGACACGCTCATCTTCGGCGAGGGCCTTGACCCCACGAACTACTACGGCGTCAGCGTCAGTCGAGACGGTCGCTGGATGTCGATCACTGCGGCAGCAGGAACCGAACCGCGCAACGACCTCTGGGTGGCAGATCTCAGGGCCTCGTCGATCGAAGCTCCCGAGCTCATCACAGTGCAAGAGGGAGTGGATGCGCAGACGTCGCTGCACTTCGGACGCGACGGACTCATCTACGCGTACACCAACCTGGACGCCCCACGCGGCCGGATAGTGGTGTCCGAGCCTGGCACCTGGTCGATTAACGACTGGCGTGAACTGGTGCCCGAAGATGACGAGGCGGTACTCGAAGGCTGGTCGGTTCTCGACGGCGAAGAGCTTCCCGAACCGGTGTTGCTCGTGGTGCGTAGCCACCACGCGGTCGGACAGATCCACCGTCACGAACTTCGGAGCGGGCGAGAGACCGGCTCGGTTCCCATGCCCGGCCTCGGGACCGTGGCCGGAATCAGTGACCGGCCAGAAGGCGGTCACGAGTCGTGGTTCGGATACACCGATCACACCACGCCAGCCTCGGTGTACCACTACGACGCGCGAACGGACAAAACCTCGCTCTGGGCAAGTGCACCAGGCTCGGTCGACGTGCCTCCGGTGGCAGCCGAGCAGGTCGTCTATGAGTCGAAAGACGGCACGAAGGTCCGCATGTTCGTGATCCGCCGCTCGGACGCCGACGCGACTCCCGCTCCAACCATCTTGAACGGCTACGGAGGGTTCGGCGTCCCGCTGACGCCTGCCTACTCCGCGACGATCCTGGCCTGGGTTGAGGCAGGTGGCGTCTACGTCGTTGCCAACCTTCGCGGCGGCGGTGAGGAAGGTGAGCAATGGCATCGCGCGGGCATGCGCGACACCAAACAGAACGTGTTCGACGACTTTCACTCGGCTGCGGAATGGTTGATCGATCACGGGGTCACCACGCCGGGTCAACTCACGATCTCCGGCGGGTCCAACGGAGGTCTACTGGTCGGCGCGGCTTTGACCCAGCGGCCTGATCTGTACGCCGCTGTGATTTGTG
The DNA here is from genome assembly GCA_045807485.1 of Actinomycetes bacterium. Taxonomy (GTDB): domain Bacteria; phylum Actinomycetota; class Actinomycetes; order JAHEKZ01; family JAHEKZ01; genus JAHEKZ01. The sequence goes on along the minus strand of JBJMHG010000197.1, from coordinate 721 downwards.
CGGCACCGCTGCTCGACATGGTGCGCTACGAAGAGCACGGACTCGGAGCGACCTGGTCCGATGAGTACGGAAGCGCCTCGAACGCGACTGAGCTCGAGTGGCTCCTCGCGTACTCCCCTTACCACCAGGTGCGAGAAGGAGTCGACTACCCGGCCACTCTCTTCACCGTGTTCGACGGTGACACCAGGGTTGACCCGTTGCACGCCAGGAAGATGGCAGCAGCTCTGCAACACGCAACGACCGGCGCACGTCCGGTGTTGGTGCGTCGTGAGTCTGACGTCGGTCATGGTGCACGGGCCGTGACGCGTGCAGTCGAGCTGTCGGTCGACACGCTCACCTTCGCCGCGGCTGAAACCGGGCTCACCTGGACGGCGTGACGAGTAGCGTGCAGTGATAGTGATGACGATGACGGCAATGACGGCGATCCGCTTGGTGGCTGAGCAGTCCACGGCAGCCGAGGTCGTTGACTACCTCGACAACACCGTGCTCGGTTCGGTGGTCGTACTGGCTGTCATCTTGGTGCTGGCGTTGGTCACGCGCTGGATCTGGCACCGATTCGTCAAGCGTACGACGGTCACCTTCACCAAGAGCGCGGTGACCCGGTACCTCGCCAATGACAAGGACTCCCCTCGCGACCGAGAGATGGCCATCGAGCGCTATCGGGCTCGCGCGGCCGCGGTTTCGGCCATCGTCACGTCCACCGGCACGTTCATCATCGTGG
>JBJMHG010000196.1:0-12049 GCA_045807485.1 Actinomycetes bacterium | reverse complement strand
AGGTTTCGGAGAGGTGAGCGTCTTCATCTTCTTCGGCCTGGTGGCGACGATCGGCACCGCGTACATCCAGACGCTCGACTGGTCATGGCTCGCGCTGGTCGTCGCCGTCGGGGTTGGCGCTCTGGCCTGCGCGTTGCTGGTCGTGAACAACCTCCGTGACATCCCGACCGATGCGGCGTCCGGCAAGCTCACCCTCGCAGTTCGTCTCGGCGACCGCCGCACCCGCGTGCTGTACATCGCACTTCTGGTCCTGGCCCTGGTGGTCGTCGTGGTGGCCGCGGTCGGCTGGACACCATGGGCGCTGGTGGCCCTGGTGGCGTTCATCCCCGTGGCACCGCCGGTTGGAGCTGTCGCCGGTGCGGCGTCCGGTCCGGCATTGATCCCGGTGTTGAAGTCGACCGGCACCATCCAGCTGATCTATGGCCTCTCACTCGCGGTTGGCCTTGCTCTGAGCTGAGCGCCCCCTTCGGGTGTAAAGGGCTCAACCCGGAACCACGCTGGCCGGAATGGGGTTCGTTGTTCTAGAATGGAGCAGTTCCGTTCCGTTTTGGATGAGGAGTGCCCCATGGGACGCCCCGACCGCACCCGCCGCGCCCTGCTGGACGCGGCCGTCACGGTGCTGACCAAGGACGGCTCGGCATCTCTTGCCGAAGTGGCTTCGGTCGCCGGCGTCGGACGGACCACGCTGCACCGCTACTACCCGACCCGCGAGGGCCTGATCCGTGCCCTCGTCGAGGACGCCCTCGACCGAGTCGCAGACGCGATTGCCAGCGCCCACCCTGAAGACGGCCCGGTGCTCGAGGCGCTGCAGCGGGTTTCAGACACGGTGGTGCCACTCGGACCCAGCTTGGCGTTCTTGCACGCCGAGCCTGACCAGTACAACGCTCGCGACCTGATTCGGCGGTGGTACGACGCCCTCGAGCCAGTCGCCGGTGCCGTCGAACGGGGCCAAGCCGACGGCTCGATCCGCGGCGACCTCCCGGTGAAGTGGATCGTCGACGCCTACTCAGGGCTCATCCTCACCGCGTGGGACGTCGCAGACGAGGGCCGAATCTGGCTGCACGACGCACCCCGCCTGGTCATGACGACGCTCCTCGGGGGCATCGCCAATCCGAAGGCAGATCCAGGGACCGATGAGACATGACCCGCGCTCGCGTCATGCCCTTCGTCGCACTGGAGGGCTCAACACTCCTTGCCGGTCTCGCCAATGGCGTGGCCATGATCGCGCTGCCCTGGCTGGTCCTTGACCTGACCGGACGTGCGGACGCTGCCGGTCTCGTGGCGCTGGTGTCCGGCGTCCCGACGCTTTTCGCGTCGCTGTTTTCCGGAACAGTCGTCGACATCCTCGGACGCCGTCGCACCTCAGTCATCAGCGACCTGTTGTCAGCCTTCGCCGTCGCAGCAATCCCCGTCGTCAGCTTGACGGTCGGCTTGACCTTCGGCTGGGTACTCGCGCTCGCGGTTCTCGGCGCAATCTTCGACCCGGCCGGTGTGACGGCCCGCGAGTCGATGCTGACCGGCGTCTCGCAGGCCACCGGGATGCGGCTCGAACGGGTGAACGGTATCCACGAAGCCGTCTGGGGCCTGGCATTCCTGGTCGGTCCTGCGGTGGGTGCTGCACTGATCGCCACCGTGGGTGTCGAGTCGGCGTTTTGGGTCATGGCCGTGGCCTTCATCGCGTCCGCGCTGCTGCTCAGTCTTGTCCACGTACCGGGTGCTGGACGCCCCCACGTCGACCAGCGGCCGGAGTTCTGGGCAGGGACCTTCCAAGGAATCAAACTGGTTCTGGCGGACGCCCCGCTCCGCACCGTCGTGCTGCTCTCGACGGGCATCGTGGCGGTGGCGTACCCGGTGCTCGGCATCGTTCTGCCGGTGATCTACCAAGGAAGCGACAACCCGGTGGGCCTTGGAGCCGTCGTGATGGCGTTCAGTCTTGGCGGAGTAGTCGGAGCGCTGCTCTACGGCTCGTTCGGCCACCACTCGCACCCTCGTCGGGCCTTTGCGGTCGCCATGTGGGGATCGGCGCTCACCCTTGTCGCGTTCGCGTTGTGGCCCGAGACCGGCGTGATGATGGGTGCTGCCCTCGTAGGTGGGGTCCTGCTCGGACCCATGAATCCCGTCATCAACCTCGCGTTGCAGCGTCGCACCCCAGAGAGTGCTCGGGGACGCGCCATGGGAGTGGTCGTCGCACTGGCCTACGGCGCTTACCCGATCGGGTATGTGCTCGCGGGGGTGCTGGTCGAGTCGTACGGCGTTGTTACCACCATGGCGATATTCGCCGCAGCGAATATCGTGATCGCACTCCTTGCCCTTGCTGCGCCGTCGCTGAAGCGCCTCGACGAAGAGCCGCTGCTCGAGGTGCTAGAGCCGGTCGGAGTCTGAGTCACCCTCAGAGGAGGCGCGTTTCGTGTCGTCCCAGCTGTCCTCGGACGCCGCTCGCTCGGCCATCTTCTGACTCGCGCGCTCCGCACGTGTTGCGATGGACGCCGACAAGGCGTCGCGCTGCTTTCGCAGGGCAAAGATGCTGATCACCGACGACAAGATTGCGGCAGTGATGAGCGAAATGAACAGGTTCTGCGTCACGACCATGAGCAGCGCGAACAGCAGTGCAAAGAGGGTGAAACGCGCCACCGTGTAGGTCAGAGCTGGGTGGCGAGCAGCCCATGACGCCTGCGTCCCGTCATCGGTTCCCGACTCGCTCACGCGGTACTCCTCAACTTTCTGATGGGCCCTCTGGCGGCAGCGCCGCGCGGCCCTCGAACCGAGTCGAGAGTACGACGGTGGTGTGAGTGCGCGAGATACCAGGGATCTTCCGTAGGCGTCCCAGCGACTTCTCCAGCGAGTCGATGTCGGCCACCCGAACCTTCAAGATGAACGACTCGTCGCCGGCGACGAACCAGCAGTCTTCGATCTCCTCAAGATCAACCAAACGCTCGGCGATCTCGTCCTGGTCACTGTCGTCGGACTGCTCGATCCCGACGATGGCCACCACACCGAGGCCGAGCGCCGCGGGGGCAAGCGCGGCGTGATACCCGGCGATGACCCCGGTCTGCTCCAGCCGCTTGACCCGGTCGGCGACGCTGGGCCCAGAGAGTCCGACTTGGCGAGCGAGATCGGCGTAAGGGACGCGGGCGTTCAGCCTGAGTGCGGCGAGAATTGTGCGGTCGACGTCGTCGAGGGCTTCCCGGCGACGCGAACCCCGGCCGATCGCTGGCAGTCCACCCGTGGTGGCCGGGTCTGAGGGGCTGAGCCGGACACGGTCGGGAACATTTTCCATTTGCAAGGCGTTAACCCCTTCGTCGGCTCATATTCATTGGACACCTCCGGGTCGACGCCTTATTATCGTAGTCCAGAGGCCCATCCGGACCTCGAATCAAAGAAAGTTAAGAGAAAGTGCTGGAGTTGAGAATCATGGTCCCGTCGCTCGAGGTTGCTCGCGCTCACGTCCGCGTGCTCGAACTTGAAGCGGACCGTCTGCGTAACCGCCACCAACACCCCTCCACCCTTCGGCGTATGCGTAATGCGCTCAAGGGCCGCTCGCACTGAGACTCAGTTCGGCCCGAGACCAAAATCAGTCAAACCGAGCACTCGGAATAGCGAACCAGGAGGCGCGCGTTGGCGGTGAATGAGTTCTACTCACCACACGCAGCCTGACCCCTAACCCTACGACTCCTCTCGCGGCGGCGTCCCCTCAAATAGCCGCCCGGGAGCCTCTCGGGGCCCTCCTCGAGAAACCACCAGCACCCCCGGTGACCGCCACCTCCGCGCGGTGGCACCGGGGGTGCTGGCAATTCTCACCTGGCCCGGGCTGTGGCGAGCAGCGGGCCTCAGGGACCTCGGGGACTCCGGGGACTCGACCTGACGTCACCGAGGGTTACCCTGACCACAGGGGACGCACCAAAGGGCGCGCACCGAATCGAGCCTGGGCGCGACCCGCGAGGAGGTGAGCGCAGTGCCGAGACTGCTCTTGTTCGTCATCCTGCTCGGTGGGCTGATCTACCTCGCCATCCGGCTGCTTGGGCGCCCCGGTGGAGGCTCGGGCGGAACCCGCATCGGACGCCGCCCGGTCGCCCCCGATGATGACCCGCAGTTCCTGCGCGACCTCGACAGTCAGTTGTGGGAAGACCAGCGTCGCCAACGCGAGGCACCCCGAGAAGGCACCGACGATCCGCAGCAGTAACTGTCAGACCCCGCCGTAGCTGTGGAAGCCAACGAAGAAGATGTTCACAGCGAAGTAGCTGAACAAGAACGCGGCAAGTCCGATGATTGCGATGATCGCAGCCGGACGCCCACGCCACCCCGCCGTCGACCGTGCATGCAGGTAGGCCGCATAGATGACGAGTGTGACGAACGCCCACGTCTCCTTCGGATCCCAACCCCAGTAGCGGCCCCAGGCGTCCTCGGCCCAAATGGCACCGGCGACGACTGCAAAGAACCAAAGCGGAAACGCGAAGGCAATGGTTTGATATGCGGCCCGGTCCAACGATGACGAGCTGGGTAAGCGCGAACCCAACGCATCCAGGACGCCACCGTTCTGCCCCGATGCCACGCGACGTTCGGTGCGTTCGGCAAACAAGTAGAGCACTGAGGCAAGTGAGCCAACGGTGAATACACCGCTGCTGATGATCGCGGCGGTTACGTGGATCCATAGCCAGTACGACTTCAGCGCTGGAACCAGCTGGGCTGACTCGGTGTAGAGCACCAGCACGGCAACTCCGAGCAGCAACAGGCAGAACAGCACGACGACGACGCCAAGGTCTCTAAAGTCTTTGCGGCGTCCTACCAGCGATACCCAGATCACCAGCAACACCGCTACGCCCGTGACGGTGAACTCGTACATGTTTCCCCACGGCGGACGCTGCGCGGAGAGCCCGCGAGTCACCACAGCCAGAGAGATCAGTGTCGCCGCCAGAACGCTCAGCGAGACTCCGACGCGTGCCCAGCGCTCATCAGCAGGCAGCGGCCCGTCGTCGACCATGGGGGGGCTGGTGACTACAACCGACCCACCTGAAAGTGCATGCTGGTCGGCCACGCGTCGTTGGCGTTGCAGCTGCACGCGACGACGACCACTGCCCACGGCAAGGTCAAGCGCGAAGGCAACCAGAGCGATCGCCAGCACGATGATGGTGCTGTAGACAAACGCATTGCTGATGTGGGCCCACGCCTCGCTTGTCACACCGACTCCTCTTGCGGCTGCTGATCGCTAGACAACTTCTGAACGACGGCGTCCACCTCGCCGGCCAGCCCCGACCACTCGGTCTGCGCCAGCCCGGCCACCTCGACGAGGGTACGACCATCGCTGTCGGAGACCATCCGCACCCAGACCCTGCGCCGATGCACGAACAGAGACAGCGAGATGCCGATTAGCCCGGCAACGACAGCCAACAGGGCCACCCAGCGTCCAGGATCGGCGGCCACCTGCATGTTGGCGAACTCAGCCAACCGGTCGAACGTGATCGAGCCGCGTCCGCCAGGTAGCTTCCAGGTCTCTCCGACCCCAAGATCCTTGCGGCCCAACTGCTCCAAGTTGGACGTGTCGAGTTGGTAGACGTTCTGCGGAAACCCAGAGCTCAAGCCGAGGTCTCCGGACCACGCCCCGAGGTATACGCGTGGGTCGTTTGCCTCGGGAAAGGCAGACACCGGTCCGGTGGTGGGGTCTACCCGGTCAGGTGGCGTTGGCGTGACTGTCACGTTGAAACCGAGCTGGTCCGGCTTGGCGTCGGGAACCTTGACCACTGTTGTCGAGGTGAACCCTGCATCTTGTGGCAGCGCGGGCACAGCTCCTGAGTAGACGACTTCGCCTCGTCCATCCCGCACCGTGAAGACTGGGGCATAGCCGCTGCCGATCAGAAAGACCTTGGCGCCGTCGACACCCAAAGGGTGGTTCACGCTGATGTCAGTCTGCTGCGGTTCAGCGTCCGGAGATGCCTGGTACGTCAGGCCGGCCTCAAAAGAGTCAGGCTGTCCGCTACGAGGGCCGTCACTCAGAAACGTCGCGTCGAACGAATCGAGGGTGAACGAGAACGGTGCAAGTAGTGACGTCGAGAAACCTCGGCCGGGTGAGAAGTCGTCGTACTGCGTCAGCGTGTTCGCAAATCCCTCGCCTTCGACCACGACCACGGTGCCGCGATAGCCGAACCACGCCCCCCATGCCACGCCCACCAGCAGCAGCAACAACGACAGGTGGAAGATCAGGTTGCCGAACTCGTGGATGTATCCCTTCTCGGCCGCGACGTCGAGCGCGCCATCATCAGCGTGCCGGACGCGATACCGCGCGGCACTCAGCGCAGACGCTGCATGAGTGCGGAACACTCGCGGCTCGGCGTCAACTATGAAGGTGCGGTGCTCGGGCATCCGCGACAAATTGCGGGGCGTGGCCGGGGGAACCGCCCGCAGGTTTCGCGCATAGTGAAAGCACCGCGGCAGGATGCAACCTGCCAGCGACACCATGAGGAGCAAGTAGATGGCGGCAAACCACGGCGCCGCGTAGACGTCGAAAAGACCGACGCGATCGAGCCAAGGTCCGATGGTGGTGTGATCCTGCAGGTACTCGACGACGCGCATCGGGGACGCGCCGCGCTGCGGGAACACCGAACCTGGCACAGCAGCCAGCGCTAGCAGGAACAACAGGATGAGCGCGGTGCGCATCGACGTGAGCTGGCGCCACATCCACCTGACCGCCCCAACGAACCCCAATGAAGGGGGGCGCACTTCAGGGCCCGGCGTCGAGTCGGGTGTGTTGAGCTGGTTGATGACATCAGTCGGCATCAGAACGGCACCCCGAAGCCCGTCGTCCACACCCGCATCTGGATCGACCAGTCGTCCCACTGACCTGTCACCATCAGCACGCCGAGCAGCACGAGCATGCCGCCACCGATTCGCACCAGCAGCACGTAGTGACGCTTCATCCAGCCCATGGCCCCGAACGCTTTCCGGAAAGCCAGCGCAACGATCAGGAAGGGCAGGCCCAGGCCGATGCAGTACACGGCTGCGAGTGCTGCGCCGCGCCAGGCGCTGGCCGAGTCAATGGCCAGCGTCTGCACAGCAGCCAGCGTTGGGCCGATGCACGGCGTCCATCCGATCCCGAACAGCACACCGAGCAACGGAGCACCGACCAGACCCATCGAGGCGTTCTGGTTCGGTTTCCACGTGCGGTTGAGCCACGGGATCAGCCCCATGAACGCGAGACCGAACACGATCGTGAAGACACCGAGAACTCGCGTGATCGTGTCGGAGTGTTCGAGTAGCACCGATCCGAGCCCCCCGAAGAGGGCTCCGTACGACACGAAGACGACCGTGAAGCCGAGGACGAACAACGCGGTGCCGAGCATGAGGCGTCCGCGCTTGGCTTCAGCAAGATCCAGGCCAACCATCCCGGTCGTGTACGACAGATACGCGGGAACAAGCGGCAGCACACAGGGCGAGGCGAAAGAGACGACGCCAGCAGCGAGGGCGAAGAGCGCCGCCAGAAGGAGCGACCCGCTTGTCACCGTGTCAGCCGGGTCGAGCAGCGCAGCGGCAAGCACTACTTCTCCGCGTCCACTTGGTCGATCAGCTCAGACAGCTGCGAGTAAGTAGTGGGGCCGACGACTCGTGCCGCCACCTTGCCCTCTCTGTCCACGATGACGGTGGAAGGGATGGCTTCGACCGGGAGGGTGTCGCGAAACAGCAGCTGCAGCTGCCCGGACTGGTCGTCAAAGGAGGGGTAGGTGACTCCGAAGGTCTCTTCGAAGGCTTGCGCCGCAGCAACTTGGTCTCGAGTGTTGATGCCGATGAACTGCACGCCCTTGCTCTTGTTGGTCTTGTAGACCTCTTGCAAGGCTGGAGCTTCGTCGCGGCATGGTGTGCACCACGAACCCCAGACATTCAGGACCACGATCTTGCCCGGGAAATCACCCAGCGAAATTGTGTCGCCATCGAGGGTTTCTCCGGTCACCACAGGCGCCGCATGGCGATCAGCCTCCGGAATGACCTCAGCAATGCCACCACCACTGACGTATCCCTGATTGTCTCCTGACTCGACGTTGGCATCGGCGGTGCAGGCGCTGACACCCGCCCCGAGGAGCACCGCGGCCGCGACGATGGCAGCAGTCTTGCGTCCCAGCATCCGGTCACGCCCCCGACTTCTGCTTATTCACCGACGCCGGCAGCAGATCGCGGGCTGGCTCGCTGTACGTCACAGCGACGATGTCGTCATCGCGATAGGTGAACGAGGTAAGGCTGGCCAAGGAGCATTGACGGCGACGCGGATCGTGCCAAAGCCGGCGCCCTTCGACTTGCGTGCGAGTGATCCAGATCGGCAGCTGGTGGCTGACCAAGACGGCTTCGCGACCTCGGGCAGCGTCGCGCGCGACGGCCATCGCAGCGAGCACTCGCAGGGCCTGTGCCCGGTATGACTCCCCCCACGAGGGACGGAACGGGTTGCGCAAGTGGCGCCAATGCCGAGGGCGGCTCAGCGCTCCATCACCGACGCCGAAGGTGAGTCCCTCAAAGACGTTGTCAGCCTCGATCAGTCGACCGTCCACTGCCACGGTGAGCCCGTGGCCGTCTGCGATCGGCTGCGCCGTCTCGAGCGCACGCTCCAGCGGCGATGAACCGACGTGGGCGATCTCAGATTTCGCCAGGTGCTGAGCCACGCGCTCGGCCATCTTGCGGCCGAGATCACTCAGTTGGTAGCCGGGAAGGCGCCCGTAAAGCACGCCTTCAGGATTGTGCACCTCTCCGTGTCGCATGAGATGCACGACGGTGTGGTCGGTCATGTGCTGTCCATCGCCTCTGCAGCAGCCGCTGCTGCCGCTGGCAGCGCATCAACGACCTGATTGATCGCGTCGTCGTGGTGAGCTGCGCTGAGGAACCACGCCTCGAAGGCTGACGGTGGCAAGTAGACCCCCGAAGACAGCATCGAGTGGAAGAACGCGCGGTAGCGGAAGGTCTCTTGCTTTTGCGCCCCGTCGTAGTCGACGACATCGCTGTCTGCGAAGAACACACTGAACAGTGAGCCGGCTCGCTGCACCCGATGGGCCACGCCTGCAGCCTTCAGTGCCGCAGAGACTGCGTCACCTACTTGCTCTGCGCGGCTGTCAACGGTGGCATACACGTCTGCGTCCAGTGCTCGCAGTGTGGCGAGCCCGCACGCTGTGGCAATCGGGTTACCACTCAAGGTTCCGGCCTGGTACACGGTGCCTTGCGGCGCCAGATGCGACATGACCTCAGCACGGCCGCCGAAGGCCGCCGCTGGCAGTCCGCCACCCATAACCTTGCCGAACGTCATGAGATCGGCCGGGACACCCTCGAGCCCGAACCATCCAGACCGGCTGACGCGAAATCCGGTCATCACCTCGTCACTGATCAAGAGCGCTCCATGCTCTTGGCACAGCTCCCGAAGGCGTGCATTAAATCCGGGCACGGGCGGAACCACACCCATATTGGCTGCTGCTGCTTCGGTGATAACGCAAGCGATCTGGCCGCCGACATCGGCGAACAATTTTTCGGCCGCACGGACGTCGTTGTAGGGCAGCACGACGGTGTCGGACGCGGTGCCGTGCGTGACGCCCGGTGTGTCAGGCAGCCCGAGCGTCGCGACTCCCGATCCAGCCGCAACCAACAGCGAGTCGACGTGCCCGTGATAGCACCCGGCGAACTTGACGACCTTGGCGCGTCCGGTGAACCCTCGGGCCAGTCGAATGGCCGACATCGTGGCTTCAGTGCCGCTCGACACCAGACGCACTTCATCAACTGGCGCGCGCGCCACAATCTCTTCAGCAAGCTCGACTTCGGCCACTCCTGGCGTCCCGAAAGATGAACCAAGGCTCAGCGCCGTTTCGACCGCTTCGACCACAGCGGGGTGGCGATGGCCCAAGATCATGGGTCCCCATGAGCAGACCAGGTCGACGTACTGGCGATCATCGGCGTCCCAGAGGTAGGGACCCTCCCCGCTGACCATGAACCGCGGTGTGCCGCCGACGGCGCGGAACGCGCGAACCGGAGAGTTCACCCCGCCAGGAGTCACAGCCTGCGCCCGCTCGAACAGGGCCGCAGAGACCGGGGCGTCGTAGGGGTAGGTCACGAGGCCCGATTCTCTCAGGGGTTCAGACCTGGCGAGAACCCGGCCGCGCTTCTAGTGAGCGAGCTCCCAGATGTGGCCGGACGGGTCTTGGAACGACGCCGTGCGGACGCCCCAGGGGCGGTCGACGGGCCCATTGAGCATCTCCACACCCATAGACCGCAACCAACGACGGTCGCGTCCACGTCGTCCACATCAAGGGTGAACTGCATCCGGACACCCGACTCGGTGCCGGCCACATGGGCCGGGGCCACCAGGTCGAGCGCCTCGGACGCCTTCAACAAGTTGATCAGCACGTCACCGAACTTGAAGACCGTCGAGTCGTCGTCGTGGAAGTACACCGGCAGATCGAAGACCCGCTCGTAAAACGATGTGCACGCATCTAAGTCGTCGACGAACAGCGTCACTGCGCTTATTGGTCGTGGCCAGTCAGACACTGGGGCCTGGCTTAGATCGGCAACGTAGCGATGTCACGCTCTACGACCTCACGGTCGTCGGCATCGTCGACCTGCAACAGGCGTTCCTCGGCCTTTGCTTTCCACTCGGCAGCGGCAGCGCGGTCGCCTGCTACCGCGTAGGCACGAGCAAGCCCTTCGTAGGCCGACGCCAGCAGCCACGGCTGACCGTCGACGAGCTGTGAGTGGTCCAAGCAGCGGCGAGCGTGGAACACCGCGGGTTCCGATCGACCCAGGACGGAGTAGACACGACTGATCTGCCAGTCACCGATCGCAAAATTCTGCGCGTCACCGATTGTGCTCCAGAGCAGGCGGCTCGCGTGTGCGGCATTCACCATTTCGTCGTTGTCAGACGGCGTCCGGTCAGCCTTCTCGAGCAGCTCCCACACTCGGTTGAACAGTGACGCAGCCAGCGCCTTCTGAGTCTGGGCGTCGAGTTCGGATGACACGGTTGTGGCGTTAGTCATTTCCTTCTCCTCTGTCACGTTGGTCGGATCGATCAGGTGCGTCAGGTGGTGCAAAACACGTCCAAGTCGAGTGACCCGTGCGTCCAACCGGTCGCGGTGCCTGGCCAGAACGGCACGCCTTTCGGCGGGATCGTCAGTGACCAGCAGCTCACGAATCTCTTCGAGCGGCGTCTCGAGCTCGCGGAGCGTCGAAACCAGCCGTGCGTCATCCAGCTGCTCGCGACGATAGCGACGGTAGGACGTGGATCGGTCTACTTGTGCAGGAGTGATGATCGCGAGCTCGTCATAGTGACGCAGCGCTCCGACCGACAGTCCCGACAAGCGGGCGAACTCCCCGATGCTCAGGAAGGCCTCTTGCCGCGGTTCTGTCACGGTCGCATTCTGCACACATCCAGTGAAGAGTCTCCGGCTACCCGAGAGTCAAGCCCCTACGACATCGCGTCGGGTGAAGGCGAGCCACCCCAGAGCGGTCATGGCCAGCGCCAGAGCCAGCATGACCAGCCCCTGCGTGAGCGCATAGTCAGCCACCGGTACGAGAGCTACGTGGTAGAAGGGCGAGAGCCCGGCGACCCATCCCGGCAGGTCGATTGCGGGTCCGGCGAAGGACAACACGTAGGCCAGGGCCGCAGCAGCCGCAGGTACCGCAATCGTCAATCGAGGAGCCAGGCCGAACGTCGCAACAGCGATGCCCCCGAAAAGCAGGATGACCGGCAGCAAGTTCGCACTCGCCCCGATCATGTCGGCGAGGTCAAGCGGTGCGTCCGTGACAATGGCGCCGATCCACATCATCAGGGCGTTGACCAAGGACAGGGCCATTACCGAGCCGAGTGCCAGCAACAGGTGTCCGCCCAGCCATCGGCTGCGGGTGAGCGGCCGCGTCAGGAGGTGCTCAGCGCGCTCGGAGTCTTCTTCATGGCGGACGGCACCGATCCGCCACGCCGCGTAGAGGCTGATCACCAGGGCGACGACGACCGCCATCACCGCCACCATGCCCCCGTACACATCGGCTTTGGTGAGTCCGATCAGTTTCAGGTAGCTCTCATACGTGGGGTCATCCGCAAGCA
>JBJMHG010000195.1:0-3634 GCA_045807485.1 Actinomycetes bacterium | reverse complement strand
GGGGTAGTCGACGCCGACCAAAGAGCACAGAGCCACCCCAACGCCGAGCAGCGTCACGTAGGCGGCGCCAGCCCAACCGGCACGCCGGAGAGCGCTTGACTCCTCCATGCTGTCTCCCTCGTGCGAGCGGCCCTAGGGGAGTACCGGTCCGGTCAGGTCCTCGCCTGGCGCGCGCCCAGGGGCGTCCGGAATGGGTGATGCCTCGCGGAAGGCGAGCTGCAGGGTTCGAAGCCCATCGCGCAATGGTGCGGCATGGAACGTGCCCAAGCGGGGTGCAGATGCTGTGATGAGGCCTGCGAGTGAGGTGATAAGAGTGCGTGCTTCGTCCAGGTCGATGGGCTGGTGTGCGGTTGGCTCGCCCGGGCCAGCATCTTGCGGGTCACCCAGTCCCAGCTGGACGGCCGCAGCGCTCATCAGGTGGAGCGCGACCGTCGTGACCACCTCGACGGCGGGCACTTGGCCAATGTCGCGGAGGGCGGTGCGCGGGTCGCCGTCGGCGCCAGAGGAGGCCGGGTCTGGACTGGTTCGATTCGGTGAGGGCGGGGTCACCCTGGTAGCCTCTCACCCTGACCGACTCGGTCTCGCGGGTAGTTTCAACACCGCCCACGCTGCTGAGTCTGCAAGCGGAGGCTCATCTCCCACCCGCATCGATCGCTTGAGGTCGTCGGGTTCGGTCTTCGGTGGTGGCACACAGTGCCTTCACCGTGGCGGTGCTGTGTATTCGGCGTCCGCCGTGACCACGTGGGCCCTCGTCTGCACCAGGCGCGAGGGCCTTTGTCGTGTCTGGGTCACCCCGACGTCCCATACAAGGAGTGCTTATCAGCGTCGAACCACGCATCAACGATCGGATCCGCGTCCCCGAGGTGCGGTTGGTCGGTCCTAACGGCGAACAGGTCGGAATCGTCCGCATCGAGGACGCCCTCCGGCTGGCTCAAGAGTCAGATCTCGACCTCGTCGAGGTGGCCCCCATGGCACGACCACCGGTGGCCAAGCTCATGGACTACGGAAAGTTCAAGTACGAGTCGGCGATGAAGGACCGTGAGGCCCGCAAGAACCAAGCTCACACCATCATCAAAGAGATGAAGCTCCGGCCGAAGATCGACCAGCACGACTACGAAACCAAGAAAGGCCACGTCGTCCGATTCCTCAAAGCCGGAGACAAGGTCAAGATCACGATCATGTTCCGCGGCCGTGAGCAAAGTCGACCCGAGCTCGGGTTCCGGTTGCTGCAGAAACTGGCCGAGGACGTCGCAGAGCTTGGGTTCGTGGAGTCCTCGCCCAAGCAGGACGGCCGCAACATGGTGATGGTCCTCGGGCCGGTGCGCAAGAAAGCCGATGTGATGGCCGAGCAGCGCGCCGAACGCGAGACCCGCAAACGCGAAGGTGACGCCCCCGAGCTGACCGCCGAGACCCAAGACCACTCCGACGCCGAGACCAGCAGCTCAGCCTGACCTCCGTATCAGCCCGACCGGACGAACAAGGAAACGAGTAGGAACATGCCGAAGAACAAGACGCACAGCGGAACCAAGAAGCGCGTCCGCCTGACCGGAAGCGGCAAGCTCATGCGTGAACGCACCAACGTTCGCCACTACTTGGAGGGCAAGTCCAGCCGACGCACGCGGCGCCTCGCCGGAGACGTTGAGCTTTCCCCCGCCGACAAACGCAGGGCCAAGAAACTGCTCGGTCGCTGACTCGTCCATTCCCCACGTCGTGCCTCGCACGGCCCGTATGAACGCAGGAGATTCCAATGGCACGCGTCAAGCGCGCAGTCAACGCCCACAAGAAGCGTCGTACCACTCTGGCCCGAGCCGAGGGCTACCGTGGCCAGCGCTCCCGCCTCTACCGCAAGGCGAAGGAGCAGGTCACTCACTCGCTGGGCTATGCCTATCGCGACCGCAAGGCCCGCAAGGGTGACTTCCGCAGGCTTTGGATTCAGCGCATCAACGCCGCCTCGCGTCAGCACGGCTTGACCTACAACCGCTTCGTCCAGGGCCTGAAGGCCTCAGGGGTCGAGGTAGATCGGCGCATGTTGGCCGACCTGGCTGTCAATGACCCGGCTGCGTTCGAGGTGTTGGTCGAGCAGGCCAAGACGGCCCTGCCTGCTGACCGAAACGCTCCGGCCGCCTAGCAGCTCAGCAATTCGGCTGACGTCGTGGGTCACGAGCTCATTGACCCGCACTCGGCGCAGGTCAAGAGACTACGACGGCTGAAGCGCCGAGACGGACGCTCGGCCGCTGGCCAGTTCGTTGCCGAAGGGGTCAACGCATCGCGAGAGGCGTTGACTGCACACGCGGCTGATCGCGCAGTGGTACGTGAGCTGATCGTCAGCAGTGAGGCGCGTTCGCGGTACTCCGACGTGATCGGCTTGGCGGAGGAGTGTGGAATCTTCGTTACATCGGCGTCCGACGCCGTGCTGGCGGCGGTGTCCGACACCGTGACACCTCAGGGCATAGTCGCGGTCGTAAACATGCTCGACATGCAGCTCAGCGAGCTGCTCATAAGACGCCCGGGCCTGATAGCGGTCCTCGCTGACGTGCGCGACCCGGGAAATGCAGGTTCAGTCATTCGCGCGGCCGATGCCGCCGGTGCCGACGGGGTGGTCTTCGCAGGCGAGAGCGTCGACGTCTACAACAGCAAGGTGGTCCGCAGCTCGGTCGGCGGACTCTTTCATCTGCCGATCAGTTGCGCGGACGCCGCGAGCAAGTCGGTGATCGATGTCATGACGAAGGCACGAGAGATCGGACTTCAGGTGCTGGTGGCAGACGGCTCAGGTGATGCCGAGCTCGATAGCCCAGAGGTTGACGCTCTTCTGGCCCGACCCACCGCCTGGGTCTTCGGAAACGAGTCGTGGGGCGTCCCTGAGTCGGTGGCCGCTGCCGCCGACGCTGTCGTGCGAATCCCGATCTACGGAAGGGCCGAGAGCCTCAACGTTGCCACCGCAGCGGCACTGTGTCTGTATGCGTCCGCTCGGGCACAGCGGCAATCGGGTGGCGATCGTCAGAGCAGCTAGCCGCCTCCGCAGACCTGGCGGCCCGGTGCCACCATGTGTAGCGGCACCTGTCGTCCGCTGTCGTACGTGGCAACGGCAGGTACAGGTCCGGTGGCGACCGAGCAACCCTGCACCGTGCGGATCGTCCACTGAGCTCCACCGCTGCCAGGCTCCAGGACGATCGGATCTGCGGTGAACGCCGTACCTCGAAGTGACAGTGTGACCCGCTCTCCGACCGGCGCGGTGTCGTAGGTTCCGGTCACGAGGTGGCCGTCCCGGTGCGCGTGGCTGAGGGCAAGCTGTACCGGCCCGGCGCAGATTCGATGGATCGCCTGGGAGAAGCCGTCAACCGTTGCATGCAGAGTTCGCTCACCTGCCGTCGTGGTGACTATGACTGTTACTTCGTCGCTCGGATTGTCGACCGTGCAGTCAGGAGTGATCGAGGCAGTGATCGAGACGCTCCGGCCGATCCGAACCGCGACCGAGCTGGGTGGAACATCACTGTCAGTGGAGTTGTCGTACAAGGATGCTTCGGTGTCGTCCCCGGCGTCGCTGGTGACATAGGCACCGGTAATCGTCGTTGGAAGGGCCGGCGCGTACTCGGCCTCGAGCGCGATTCCGTTAGCTGGTGAAGCACCGGACACG
>JBJMHG010000194.1:0-4865 GCA_045807485.1 Actinomycetes bacterium | reverse complement strand
ATCGAACTCCTCGATCACGTCCTCATTCGTCTCCGCGAGGAGATCGATTACCGGTTCTCGCCAGCGCGGGTCTGCACGATCGCACGTCGCCACCTTTGCCGTCCGGGCTCCGAGTCCGGTCACCGCGTTCATCGCCACCACGCGGAGATTTAGCGTGCGACGAATGTCCGCGACCAGCGTCTCTCCACGAGCGCCGAGCCGGTCGATCGTGTTGATGAAGATGAGCAACGGGACGTCTGCCGCGCGCACCGCTTGCGCGAGGCGACGCGTCTGTGGTTGGACGCCCTCGACGGCCGGGACAACCAGCACCACGCTATCGACCACGCGCAGTGACCGCTCGACCTCGGCGACAAAGTCGGCGTGGCCGGGGGTGTCGATCAGATTGACCGTGAGCCGGTTAAGTTGAAATGAAACGACCGCGGATTTGATCGTAATGCCGCGGGCCCGCTCCAGCTCCATCGTGTCGGTCTGCGTCGTGCCTTTATCGACGCTACCGACCGACGTAATGACACCAGTCTCGAAGAGGATGCGCTCGGTGAGGCTCGTCTTACCGGCGTCTACATGCGCCAGGATCCCAATAGTGACAATTGCCATGCGCCACACTTTCGTTGAAGATGCTTCCGACCACTGGACTCTTCAACGACTGCCGCATGGGACGCTCCTTTGGCACAGCGCACATGAGTCAAATCCGGATGGGCCGGCGCACCGTGCGCTTCGATACAATGGGGCCAAATCCGAAGAACGAGACGGTGTCATGGTATCAGACCAGCGGGAGGCGCGAACGGGAGACACTGGGGTGGCCACGCCGATTGTTTGGAATCTGCTCGTAATGTTCCCGCCGAGTTTCATCGACCATGGAAGCCATCTGGCGATCGGTGCCGGGGGAGCGATTCGCACCACAGATAGAAACTAGGGCGTCACACCATACGATTCTCACCCTGCAACGACCACTTGGTCACGATCTGGACTCGCGAGTTCCTGCACTGTGCCCACGATTGAATCTTGACTTTAGCGAGTTGCGAGTGGGTTGATAACCCTACTGCACACCTTCTTTGCCACCTGGGCAGCGCTTCGGCACGGCTTATGCAGAGCGGTATCACGGACGACCGAACGCGGAGAACGATTCATTAGCGACCTGGTTCTACGGCAGGGTTCCGGCGACGCAAACTCGCGCCAGAAACATGGCGCTATAGGAGAATGAGAATGAAGAACACGCGTTCAGACCGCGATACGCAGACTGAAATGATGGGAGTGACCCGGCGCAACCTGATGAAGAGCGCCGCAGCAATGGGGCTATCACTCCCGCTGCTCGGTAAGTCCTCCGGATCGGCTGCCCCTCGCACAGCCCACCTGCGCCAGGATGCGCAGAAGCCAGCGTCGCTCAACATGCTCTACGCCACAGTCGAGGCCGATGTCGAGGCGATCAAGCTTGCTATTCCTGATTTCAAGGCCGAGACCGGTATTGACATCATGCTTGACTCTCAGCCTTATGATGCGCTCCAGCAGAAGGTCTTCGCCGAACTAGCTGTCGATAGTCCCCACTACGATGTCATCATCGTGGACACTCCGTGGACTCCGGCCCTCACGGGCAAGCTCGAGCCACTCAGCGCGTACCTCACGAATCAGACGCTGAACGACGTCTCGGACCCGGCTCTCGACGACTTCATTGAAAAGGTCTTTTTCGATACCGCCGTCTACAATCCCACGTCTTCGCACCTCCAATTTCCCGATCCGAGCGCGGTTGACGTCGAGGCGATCACCGGCCAGGGATTCGAGATCTATGGGCTACCGCTGCAGGCCAACGCCCTTGTCGCCATGTACAGAACCGATCTCTTCCAGAATGCGGACGAGATGGCGGCGTTCGAGTCCCAGTCCGGCCGTGCCCTTGCCTTCCCCGAAACCTGGGACGAGTTCACGGAAGTTGCCAAGTTCTTCACGCGCCCCGATAAGAACCTCTATGGCACGACCCTTATGCCCGGCAACGGCGACTGGGCGACCGACGACTTCAAGACGCTCCTCGCGGCCTGGGGCGGTAACGGCTACATGGTCTCCGACGATTTCACGTTGGCGTTCAACAGTCCGGAGGGTGTCGACGCACTGACCTACTACGCCGGCTTGATCAATGAGCAGAAGGTGACCCCTCCAGGTGTCACCTCGTTCTCCTGGGATGACGCCTCGGCCGCCTTCACCTCTGGTCTGACCGCCATCGGGATGAACTACCACACCGAGGAGCTAACTCCCGACGTGCAAGGCAACATCACGTATGCCCTGGTCCCGGAAAAAGTTGCCCGCGGACCTCACTTCGGCACCTGGATGCTCAGCGTGAACAAGGCCTCCCAGAACAAGGAGTGGGCCTATCGAGCCGCGAACTGGTTTACCAGCGGACCAACGCAGACCAAGATGCTTGCTGCCCAACTCCACCCGAGCCGCAAGTCAGTCTACGAGGCGGCAAAGACTGATGAGAACGCGAAAAAGTTTGGGAACTTCTACGACATCCTGGGCCAATCGCTCGCACTCGGCGTCGGCCGCCCCCGCCTGACGAACTACGGGGCTGTTGACAAGGAGATCTGGGTGGCAGTCAACAGCGCTGCAACCGGCTCGACGACGCCTAAGGACGCCCTGCAGTCAGCAGCGGACAAGGTGCAGGGGCTCCTGCAAGAGGCAGGGTACCCCGTCAGCTAGTGCATTCGGCGCCACTCCGTCTGAAGGTGCGTTTTCGGAGTGGCACCGAACTGAATAATGGGCGCGTTGGGCCAATCGCTTGAAGGACACCGTGAACACGACCCGTGACGAATCCAACGGGCTGGGCTGGGCGCTGGTCGCGCCAGCCGTCGGCGTCCTTCTTCTTATGACCATTTTCCCCGCGCTGTATCTGCTATGGGCAAGTTTCCGGCGCTTCAACCTGATGACGCCGGACAACGCGGCGTTCATCGGACTGGAGAACTACCAGAATATCGCCATGAACGCCGACATCCGGCACAGCATGCTGGTCACAATCCTGTTCGTCATCGTCGCGGTCGGGATCGAGTTGGCACTCGGGTTGTTGCTGGCGATCATGCTTGCGCCGAAGAGTCGCGCAAATACCGCCGCCGCAACCCTCCTCATCCTGCCGATGGCAGTGACACCGGTTGTCTCCGCGCTCGTCTGGCGCGAGCTGTTCAACCCCAATTACGGCTGGGTCAACTACTTTCTTCGCCAGATTGGCATCATGCACGAGCCGATAGCCTGGTTGAGCAATCCGCAGACCTCGTGGTTCACGGTCATCAGTCTCGATGTCTGGCAATGGACGCCGTTCGTCGCTTTGATCCTGATGGCCGGGCTCCAAGGCATCCCGCCCGAACCCCGTGAGGCCGCCGCCGTCGACGGCGCGGAGGGCTGGCGGCTTTTCTGGGACGTCACCTTCCCCTTACTGCGTCCCTTTGTGGCAATCGCAGTTCTGTTGCGGACGTTGGAAGCATTCAAGACCTTCGGCACGATTCGGGTCCTCACCGGTGGGGGACCCGGCATTTCGACGGAGATCATCAACCTGACGATTTACCGCACCGCCCTCCAGGATTTCAGCGTGGGAGCGGCAGCGTCACTCGGAATCGCGTTTCTCGTTTTCCTCTCGATTCTCGTGCCACAGATGCTGCGCATCCTCGCCCGCAACTCTGATCTCGTGGAGGCCTGACGTGAGGCATACAGCCCCGCAGCGCGTCCTGGCAGCCCTCTCCCAGGTCGCGCTCTGGATCTGGGTGCTCCTGGCCATGGTTCCCTTGGTCTGGATGGTCACGACCTCGATCAAACCGGAAGGCTATACCCAGACCATCCCGCCAACGTGGCGATTTCAGCCGACGCTGCAGCACTACGTCGACGTGCTGCAAGGGGCTGCGGTAACTCCGTTCGGCGCGTTGCTGGTCCACAGCGTGATCGTGGCTGTCGGCTCTACAGCCCTGGCACTCGTCCTCGGTCTGTTCGCGGCATATGCGCTCGCGCGCGTTCGTTTCAGGGGCAAGCGCTTTCTGGCCATGTGGATTCTCTCCACCATCATGTTCCCGCCAGTTGTGGCGGTGATTCCGGTCTTCATCATCGCCGGCCGGCTGCAATTGATTGACAGATACCCGACGCTCATCGTGCCCTATGCCGCGTTCAATCTCCCCCTGGTCATCTGGGTTCTGCGCAGCTCGATCCGGCAAATTCCCGAGGAGATCGAAGACGCTGCGCTCGTCGACGGCGCGTCCCGCATGGAGATCATCGCCCGCATAGTGCTTCCCCTCGCTGCACCGGGGATCGCTACGGCGGGGATCCTGAGCATGCTTCTGGCGTGGAATGAGTTCCTCTTCGCGCTGACGCTGACCCGCTCACAGGTCAAGACCGCGCCGGTTGGCATCAGTGAATTCACCGGGATGTTCGGCACCCAGTGGGGCAGTCTCAGCGCCGCCGCGACGATCATTGTTGCCCCGGTGGTGATCATGGCCCTCCTCTTGCGGCGACACCTGATTGAAGGATTGACGCTCGGCGCGGTCAAGTAGCACGCCGTGCAGTGCGGAAAGGAAAGCGACAGACATGAAAGCCGTGCTCTTCCCAGGCGACCGTCAGGTCGCCGTCGTCGAAAGACCGACACCACAGCCAGGACCCGGTCAGGCGCTGGTGCGAGTGCGCGCTTCGGCCATCTGCCGGAGCGACATGAGCCTCTCTTACGGGAAGCCGATCGTCGGCGGTGAGGCTACTGCGAGCGGTCAAATTGTGCCGGGCCACGAGCCAGCCGGCGAGGTGGTCGCGGTTGGTGATGGGGTCACGGCTATTACGCCAGGGGATCGTGTCGCAATCTATCTCGGCGTCGGCTGTGGTCACTGCGAGTTTTGTCGAAGCGGATATCTCTTCCT
>JBJMHG010000193.1:0-6556 GCA_045807485.1 Actinomycetes bacterium | reverse complement strand
GGCGCCCTTCGACTTGCTGACCAGAGCAGTGCCCTCGATGTTGCTGCTGAACGGGATCGCGTCCCACTTGTTGCTTCCGCGCCAGCCGTCGAGGTCGCGGTCGTCCACGTACCGCGTCCGGCACAGGTCGCGCGACCACGGCCCGACGTTGCCCGCGAGATCCTCGGCGCGGACGCGGACGCACACCGTTTCCCCCGGCTCGATGGTGAACTTCATCGCATTGCGATCAGTCTTGTCGCGCGTCTTCCACTCGCCGAGTCCGCTGAACGGACTGTCGAGCTGCTGCTGCACTTCGAACGTTGGCGTCGTGTCGTGCTTCCTCAACGTCCACGAGGCGTAGAAGTACCCGCTGGTCAGCAGCTGCGGATACTGCGAGGTGATCTCAGTCTCCGGAGCCGTGCTGTCGACTGTGAAGTAGGACGCCGCCCAGTCCTGCACCGTGTCTTGGCGCGCACGTGCTGCGAGTCGGTAGTCGCCGTCGGCGAAGTCGGACGCGTCGAACGAGTAGTGGGCCAGGCACGGCCGCCACACCTGCAGCTCGCCCCGGTCGTCGAACAACGTGCATGTGCTCGTTGCGCCGGCCACGATGGAGACCCCGATGTCGATCGATCCGCGTCCGTCCGACACCTGCTTGTGCGGCGTCACATCGACCAGGACGCCCGCGGCGTCCGCGGCGTCGGTGAGCACGGGCAGCCCGACGAGGGCCAGCGCAGCCACGCACGCCACGGCCCACCGCTTCACAGCTGACTCCCTACCCCGATTCGTCGTCAGGCTAGGTCGGAGGCTGCGGCCGGGTAGGCAGAACCAGAGTCCGCGTCACCCACCTGGCCCACAGAGATCACCCGGGAGCGGGATCATCGGTATTGGGGCTACTCCGGACGCCGTCGCCAGAACCAGACGCCCAGCGCGGCTGCGATGACCACAGCCACTGCCCCAGCACCAACCGCGACGGCAACGCCGGCACCAGCGCCTTCGTCCGGCGTGACGGTGAGGTGACTATCGAACGCCGGGCGGGCCGCAACCGGTGGATCCGACCCAATCGTCTCCGGCGGAGGGCCACTCAACTTGTGGCTGCCCGAGCACAGGGAGGTGGAGTACTGCGGCACAGGATCGCTGGCGTCACCCTTGGCCGCCAGAGCGTAGACAAGCAGCGTCCCGGTCCTTCCGAACGAGATCCCGCAGGCTGACCCTTGGCCGCCGGCGCGAAGCTTGACCACGTCAGGAACGTCGCCCTTGTACACACGGTCGACCGACAGCGTGTAGATGATGTGGGTGCCCGCCGACCCATCCCAACCGTCCCGGATGACGACCTCGCGATCGATGATCTCGCCGGCAAAGGTGGCGTCCGCCCAATCGAGGTACTGGTTTTCGTCACCCATCATGCAGCTGCACGCCTGGGCCGCGGTGCCGGGCAGGACGATGCCGGCGCAAAGCACCGCCAGCAGCATCGCTACCCGCACCACGTACCGCATCGCTGCTCCCCGTCGGTGACGTTGCGCCCTTAGACGGAACGCGAGGCTATTCGGTTCCAAGCCGCACAAGTCCCAGCTACGCCCATGTGACCTGGAGGTCGCGTTCCACGAAGTCGGCGAAAGGCTGCAACGCGGCCTCGGCGCGTTTGCGCTCGGCCTTGGTCACGCGCTGCACCTCGATGACGTCGACCTTGACCGCCTTCTTGCTCAACGTGCGTTTCCAGGTGGCCATCACGCGTCCATCGCGCACCAGCGTCGAACGGAACACTCCATTGCCGCCGGGGATGATCGCCGTCATGTGCTCGGCGTCCACCATCATCGTCCGGTCTTTGTAACCGAGCAGGTACTCATCGAACCCCGGCACCGCCACCCACCCGCCGGACGCCGCAATCGGCGCGTCCAATGCGTCGGACGCCGCGAGCATCTCGACTCCATCGACGCTCAGCGCGACCAAGGCGTCGCCGTTTGCAGCGATACCGGCCTTAGCATCGGTCGCGGTGATCCCCGCCCATCCGGCGAAGTCTTTGCGCGGCGCCGGACCATGCGACTGGAAGTACCGCAGCGCCACCTCAGCCAAGGCCTGCTCGCGTGACACGTCGCGCGAACCGCCACAGCACCGCTGCACCCACTCGTCGAGCAGCACGAAGGTCTGCTCACCCTCGACGCTCGGCCCGATGCACGTCACTCCGCGCTGGCTGGCGTACCACAGCAAGTGGTACCCACGTTGACCCGCGCCGCTGACTCCACCGGCATCAAGCACCGCGATGCAGTCGGAGCGGCTGAGGCGTCCGCCACCCGCCAGCGCCTCGGCGAGCAGCTCAACGGCGCGATCGGCGTCCTTCTCGTCCAAGCCGAGGTACTCGCGTCGCTTCGCCGCTCCGGCCAGCGGCTTCTCGCCGAAGACGCGGACCATCCATGCAGCGTCCTCGGCCGGAACCAGGTGGATCGTCCCGCGCATCGGCCAGGTGCGCAGTGCCTCGCCCTTCTCGAGCTCGGCGTCCACGCCGGCGAGCGTCGTGCCAAGCCGCAGCCCGAGCGACCACTGCAGGCTCGCGAGGTCTTGCGCCTGCATCGCGCCGAACCAGCGGGCCAAGGCCGCAGCGCTGCCCAAGTCGGACGCCGGACGCTCCGCCCCCAGCACCTGGTTGCGCATGCGCAACGCCAGCGCCTCGGACGCCGTCAGCTCGGCGGACTTACCCAACGAAGCCACGACCTCGATCCTGCCACCGGCGTCCGACACAACCACCGTCAACGTGTGACTTAGTGGTAGCCATAGCTACGACAAACTCACACGTTGCGACGGGTGGCGCCCGAAGCGTCAGTCGAACTGCGGGTCGTTCAGGTCGATGAAGTCCATATCGCCGTCGATCAGCGCTGACCAGTCGTCCGGCGGCCCGTTCTCGCCCGACTCGGCCTGCTCCGCCTCTGCCTTGCGGGCCTCTGCCTCCGACGAGAAGTAGATGACCTGGATGAAGCCTCGGTCGCCGTGCCAGCCGACGTATCCACCAATGACGTCAGGACGCACCTTGGGCAGCATCTCTTCCATCTCGTTGCCCATGTCGCGCAGCTTCTGCTTGTCGGTGGTCTTGCCCTTCATGATCTGGACGAAGCCAGCGCTGTCTGAACCCCCACCCAGAAACTCGTCGACCTCTGTGCAGTCGATGAAGTTCGGCTCGCCGTCGAACGCAGGAGCCGTCTTCTGCCACCACGCGTCCTGCTCAGGACGGTGACTGTTCTTCATCGCGGCGTCCTGCGACTCAAACCGCGCGATCACGATCGACCTGCCGTCTTTGGTCAAGCCTCCGGTTGAACCGAGAAACCCGATCGATCCGGGCTTCACCTCAGTGCGCCATGCCTTCATCTGCTCCATCAGCAGATCCGGGTCGCGCACTTTGCCCTCGATCACCTGCAAGAACATGCTGCCTCCAGCTCAATAGCCCCCGTGAGAGCAACGCTCCCGTGGGCAGCATGCTCCCCTGGACGCCGCCGCGGAAGGCCCGGGGGCAAGACGGGCACATCTGACTAGCCCCCCGAAGATCACCAACTTCTCGATTTCCATTGCCCCACCCCCGCCAGCCCAATAGCGTCACGCCCATGGTGCGCCGCGCAGTTGTGGTCCTGGCCCTGCTCGCTGGAGTGACCGTTACGGTCGCGCCGACCCCCGCCGGTGCCGCACCGCCCGCGACCAGCTGGCGACACGAGGCCCCGGCCACCGTGCCAGCGCAGCGCTACGACTACTCGCTGTTCAGCGACCCGTCCACGGGGCAGACGGTCATGTATGGCGGACGGAACAGCAACAACTTCTTCAACGACACCTGGCTCTGGACTGGTTCCAACTGGGTGCTGCAGAGTCCGGCCACGTCGCCGTTCGGCGTCGGACGCAACGCCGCCACCGTGGCATTCGACCCACGGATCGGCGATCCGGTGCTCTTCGGCGGCACCATCCTCACGCCGCAGAACGACGCACTGAACTACGCCGACACCTGGAAGTGGACCGGCACGACCTGGACCTATATCCAGACCACCCACTTCCCCGCTCCGCGCAACAGCAGCACGATGGCGTTCGACCCGGTGAGCGGCCAGCTGCTCCTCTTCGGTGGCGCCGGCAGCAACGGCTGGTTCAACGACACGTGGGCCTTCAACGGCACTGACTGGAACCAGCTGCAGCCGGCCAACTCACCGGCACCGCGTGCTGACGCCACGATGGCCGTCGACCCCGGTACCGGACGCCTGCTGCTCTATGGCGGCGACTCGGACGCCGGAACGTTCAACGACACCTGGACATGGACCGGCACGAACTGGCAACAGCTGTCTCCGACGACATCGCCGGGCGTGGGGTACGAAGCCGCGATGACGGTTGACCAGTCGACCGGGCGTCCGGTGCTCTTCGGCGGCTGGGGCGGCATCGGCGCCGGTCAGTACTCAGGCGCACTGTGGGACTGGACGGGTACGAGCTGGGTGCAACGCGCCGTGACGTCCACGCCGGGTGGACGCCTCGCGGAGCTTGCCTACGACGCCAACACTGGACGCCTCATCACCTTCGGTGGGTCACTGACCGTCGGTGGCGTTGGCAGCGACACGTGGACTTTCGGCCCGACCGCCCCCGACACCGGGTGGAATCTGCGTTCACCCGGCACGTCACCACCGGCGCGCAGCGGAGCGGCGATCGCGTTCGACGGCAGCACCGGCCAGTTGGTCATGTTCGGCGGCACGGCGTCCAACGGCTCGATACTCAGCGACACCTGGATCTGGAACGGCAACAACTGGACGAACGCCTCGCCGGCAACGACGCCGCCCGCCCGAAGCAGCGCCGTCATGGGGTTCGACGAACGCACCGGGCAGCTCATCATGTACGGCGGCTACGGCGGATCGAGCATCTATCGAAGTGACACGTGGGAGTGGACGGGTACCAACTGGACGCTTCGCGCGCCCCCCAACTCGCCAGGTGCCCGCACTGCGGCGTCCATGTCGTACAACCCCGAGCTCGGACGCCTGATGTTCTTTGGCGGGTGGGACGGGTCAGGGGCCAGCGGCTTCAAGGCCGACACCTGGATCTGGACCGGGTCGAACTGGCAACAGGTGACCACTCCCGTTGCACCCAGCGCACGGTCCAACGCGAGCATGGCGTTCGACCCCAGCAGCGGAAACATGCTGTTGTACGGCGGCTCAAACGCAAGCAGCACGTTCAACGAGACGTGGGTCTTCGACAACGGAGCGTGGGCGCCGCGTTCACCCACCACCACACCCGGCGGCATCACGCAGACGATGATGGCGTTCGATGCACGCCTTGGTGACGTGGTCTTGTTCGGCGGCTACAACTCCGGGCTTAAGAACGCGACGTGGGCGTGGAATGGATCGAACTGGCGACAACTGACGACGTCGGGAACGCCGCCCATACGCGATCTCGTCTCACTCGCCTACGCGCCAAACACCGGGCAGCTCGTGATGTTCGGCGGACGAGCCACTGGCTTCACGCCCACTAACGAGACGTATACCGGTGTCGTGATCGGAGAGTCCACGCCGCCGTCCATCTCGGTGACTCACACGCCGAACGGGCTGAACGGTTGGACGACGACCACTCCCGCCAATGTCACGATCACCGCCAGCGATGCGGGGAGCGGCCTCGCCGGCAAGCCTTCGTGCACCGACAACGGCAGCCCGATCAACGTGAGTGGCAGCGCTCCCGACTTCGCGGCGTCCGTCTCAGGTCAAGGCACGCACAACGTGGCGTGCACGGCGACGGACGCCGATGGCAACGCTGCGTCCAACAACGTGTCCGTGAAGATTGACTCGATCAAACCGACCGTCAACGTCACTGCCCCGGCCACGCCGGGTGGAAACTTCTCGTTCAAGTTCAGCGAGCCGGTCAACATCGACGCGAACTCGCAGTCGGTCGCGGTGATCGAAACCGAAAACGCGACGACTGTCACCGGCACACTTACGTGTCCTGGCGGGCTGAATGGCACCGGACGTTGTGCAACGTGGACGTTCAATCCTGACGGACGCCTGTTCCCCGGCGACTACTACGACGTGTACTTCCAACCGGCCAACGGTGGTCTCACCGACGAGGCCGGTAACGCCATGAACGCGACCTTCCCGAACGTGCGCGCGGCGACCTCGCTCGACAACACCGACCCTGAAGTCACCTTCCAGTGGGGCACTCTCACCCAGAAAGGCACCTACGGCGGATCGGTGCTTCGCGAACGCACCGGAGGGGCAAACGCGTCGTACACCTTCAAGGGCAAGAAGCTGACGTGGTACACGATGCGTGGGCCGAACCAGGGCAGCGCGCGAGTGCAGATCACCGACAAAGCCAACCCGGTCGACACAGTGGTCGATAACTTCGCAGCAAGCACGACGAAGAAGGTTCCGGTTGTCTTTGGCGGTCTCAGCAAAGGCAAACACACCATCACGATTACCGTTCAAGGCGGACTTTCCGACCCGGCCGCGACGGACAGCTTCGTGAGCATCGACGCGTTCCAGGTCGGGACAAACGCGGTGGTCGGCACGCCCATGCCGAACAGCCATTGGAACGACGACTTCAGTTACTCGTATACCGGCTCACCTGGTTCGAGCTTCACGGT
>JBJMHG010000192.1:0-11453 GCA_045807485.1 Actinomycetes bacterium | reverse complement strand
GGGGCAACGCCAGATCACTGAAGCAATCACAGCTGACCTCGCGCAGAGCCACCCGATGCACCGCCTGCTGCAGGGAGAGGTGGGCTCAGGAAAGACGGTGGTGGCGTTGCGAGCCATGGTGACCGTTGTGGACGCGGGTGGGCAGGCTGCGCTGCTGGCCCCCACCGAGGTGCTGGCGCAGCAGCATTTCCGCACGATGACCTCAATGTTGGGTCCTTTGGCCGACGCCGGCATGCTTGGCGCTCCGCCTGAGGCGACTCGACTGCGCCTTCTTACCGGAAGCATGCCCGCTGCTGCACGTCGCGAGGCGTTGCTCGAGCTGGCGTCCGGTGACGCGGGCATCGTGGTCGGTACTCACGCGTTGCTCCAGGAACACGTTGATTTCTTCGACCTCGGACTCGTGGTCATCGATGAGCAGCACCGGTTTGGTGTTGAGCAGCGCGAAGCCTTGCGCGCGAAAGCCGATGCGCCGCCGCACGTCTTGGTGATGACAGCTACGCCGATCCCTCGCACGGTCGCGATGACGATCTTTGGCGACCTCGACGTGTCGACCCTCACCGAGCTGCCGCAGGGTCGCCAAGCGATAGCCACGCATGTTGTCCCTGCGGCCGAGCGCCCGGCATTTCTCGAGCGCGCCTGGCAGCGAGTCACCGAAGAGGTGGCGAAGGGACGGCAGGCCTACATCGTGTGCCCGAAGATCGGGGGATCGCTTGACGCTCGCGACCCTGATGCTGACCCCCGAGCGGACGCCGGCGGCGACCCAAGAACTGGCGCGGTGACGCCGGGGCCGGAGGAGCACTCAGTGCTCGCTCTCTCGCAGTACTTGTCAGACGGCCCGCTGGCCGAGTGTCGGGTCGCTTCGCTGCACGGACAGATGCCCAGTGACGTCAAAGACGCCGTGATGTCCAGCTTTTCCGCAGGTGAGGTAGATGTACTCGTCGCCACCACAGTTGTCGAGGTCGGCGTTGACGTTCCCAATGCGAGCGTGATGGTCGTCATGGACGCTGATCGATTCGGTGTCTCACAGCTGCACCAGATCCGTGGTCGGGTCGGTCGTGGTTCGGAGCCAGGTCTTTGCCTGCTGGTCACCGAGCTGCCTCCCGGTCACCCCGCGCGTGAGCGATTGGCGCAGGTGGCCAGTAGCAACGACGGGTTCAAGCTGGCACGAGTCGATCTCGAGCAACGACGCGAAGGCGACGTTCTCGGCGTCGCGCAGTCAGGCGTCCGCTCGAGTCTCAAGGTGCTTCGTGCGGTGTCAGACGAGGACATCATCGTGGCAGCCCGCGCGGATGCCATCGAGGCAGTGACCAAAGACGCGACTCTCGCATCGTTCCCAGATTTGGCCGCTGCCGTCGCGGCGCTCGAGGCCGACGAACAGGCTGAGTTCCTGGAGAAGTCGTGACTCGAGTTGTTGCCGGGTCAGCGCGAGGCGCGCGCCTCAAGGTTCCTGATGTGGGTACCCGCCCTACGTCAGACCGTGCCCGCGAAGCCATCTTCTCGAGCGTGGAGTCGATGCGTGGTCCCTGGGTTCATGCCGAAGTTCTCGACCTTTACGCGGGCTCAGGGGCCTGTGGGCTGGAGGCAGCCTCCCGAGGGGCAGCCAGGGTCGACCTGGTCGAGTCGGACCGAAAAGCAGTCAAGGTCATCGAGCGCAACCGCGAGGTGGTGATGGCGTCTGGAGTACCTGCGGTCGTCGAGATCCATGCGGCCAAGGTCGAGCAGTGGGTCAGATCACGCTCGACTCAGAACAAGTACGACGTGGTGTTCTGTGACCCCCCCTATACAGCTGGCGCGGAGGATGTTGCGGCGGTGCTGAGCGCGCTGGCCGCTACGGGCTCGTTGGCGGTCGATGGTCTTGTCGTGCTCGAGCGAAGCGCGCGCGATGCCGCGTGGCAGTGGCAGCAGCCATTCGACGGTCAGTGGCACCGACGGTACGGCGAAGCACACCTATGGATCGCCGCACTCGGATCTGTACCAAGATCCCAGTGATAGCGTCGCGACGTGCTGAGCGTGGTGTGTCCTGGGTCTTTCGACCCCGTGACGAATGGGCATGTTGACATCATCGAGCGCGCCTCTGGCCTCGCCGACCAGGTCTTCGTCGGCGTCATGATGAACCAGAACAAGCGAGGGCTTTTCACCTCCGAGCAACGGCTCGACTTGCTGGAGGTTTCCCTCCGGCATCTTGACAACGTGACGATCGAGACCTTCTCGGGTCTCTTGGTCGACTACTGCCAGGCGAAGCAGGCGCGCGCGATAGTCAAGGGGCTCCGCGCCGTCGGTGACTTCGACTACGAGCTGCAGATGGCGCAGATGAACCACCGGCTCACTGGGGTGGACACCTTGTTCGTGGCGACGAATCCGCTGTACTCGTTCCTGTCTTCGAGTCTGATCAAAGAGGTCGTTGCTTTTGGGGGCGATGTGAAAGGACTCGTTCCTGAGCCAGTACTCGGGCCGCTCGTCGATGCCCTCACTGGTTCCTGACCGAGCTCAGAACTAACCGCCTGGAGGCCGAGTGGAAATCCACGAAACGCTGGACGAGCTGGTGCAGGCGATCGAAAGCGCCCGCGCTGTGCCGATGTCGGCGTCCTGCATGGTCAATCGGGGAGACGTCCTGGCGCTTCTCGACAAGGCGCGTCGACAGCTTCCATCAGACCTCACCAAAGCTGATTCGCTGCTCGCCGACGCCCAGGGCGTGATCGATGACGCGCGTCGGGCCGGGGACGAAATCATCGCTGAGGCGCACCAGGAGAAGATGCGGCTCGTCTCAGAGACCGAAGTGCAGGCGCAGGCCGAGCGAGAGGCCGGCCGCATCGTCGCGACTGCGCACGGCGAGGCAGAACGCATGCAACGCGAGATCGACGACTACATCGACGCAAAGCTGGCGAACTTCGAGCTCGTGCTCACCAAGACCCTGGAGGCCGTCGCTCGCGGACGAGACAAGATCGCCGGACGCCGTGCGGTCGAAGAGCTGTCAGGTATCGACCTGCCTTCGTTCGACGACGACCAGGAGGACGGCGGCTTCACCGGTGCTGCCCCACCGGCGGCCGGTGCGGAGTCCGCGAGCACTGAGTCTGCCGGCAGAGACTGAACTCAGTGACGACTGAACTCAGAGACGACTGAACTCACGGGGAGCGCGCTTTTGGGGCTGCCCGGCCGCTCGGCTACCCTTGACGATGGTCTCGTCCGCGAGGCCCCACCCGGAACAGAGCACGCAGGTCGCGCCGGGCCATGACCGATCGGATCTGGCGAGCACAGGAGAACGTGGCTGTGTCCTCCCTCGACCCGAAGGACCCCCTGGTCCTGGACACCCGTGGGGTGGCCAGGCGCCCAGGCACCATGGCCGAAGTGGTTCGAACTGTGCCAGCTCCTGCCGGGTTGGGCCTGGACGTGGTCGGCGTCCCAGAAGGCGCTCCGGTCGAGCTGGAACTTCGGCTCGAGTCGGTCGTCGAGGGGGTGCTGGTGTCCGGCACTGCCCGGGCACAGGCCAGCGGTGAATGCGTCCGATGCCTCGATCCGATCACGATCGAGCTCGACCTCGACGTTCAGGAGCTGTTTGCCTACCCGGACGCCGCGGCAGCGGACGCTGAAGAGATCGCGCAGGTGGAGGACGAGCTCGTCGACTTCCGGCCAGTGCTGCGGGACGCCGTGGTGCTCGCCCTGCCCCTGCAACCGGTGTGCCGGGACGATTGCCTCGGTCTGTGCGCCACCTGCGGCGCGCGGCTGAACGACGATCCGACTCACCAGCACGATCAGGTCGACCCTCGGTGGGCCGCCCTGGGCGAACTGGCTAGTAGCGCACCGACCAGCGGTGTGCCGGCCAGTGAGCAAACTCGAGACGACGCGTCGCAGGGCGCGTCCGAAGACTAGAAAGGCATCACCGTGGCCGTCCCGAAGCGGAAGACCTCGCGATCCAACACGCGCTCGCGCCGTGCGAACTGGAAGGCCACCCGGCCGACGGTCGTGACCTGCGACCGCTGCCGTGAACCCAAGCTGCCGCATGTGGCGTGCCCGACCTGTGGCACCTACAACAAGCGCCAGGTCACCGCAGTCTGACTGCTGGCGTGACAGCCACTCCTGCCGCGAGCCACCCGCTGACGCTGGCGCTCGGGACCGATCTGACTCCTGCGCTCCTCGAGCAGGCGCTCACCCATCGTTCGTTCGCGTACGAGAACGGTGGTCTGCCCACCAACGAGCGTCTGGAGTTTCTTGGTGACTCCGTCCTCGGACTCGTCATCACCGAGGCGCTCTATCGCAGCCATCCAGACCTCCCCGAAGGACAGCTGGCCAAGCTTCGGTCGGCGGTCGTCAACATGCGCGCCCTCGCCGGGGTGGGGCGCGGGCTTGGCCTTGGTGAGTACATTCGGCTCGGCAAGGGCGAAGAGGCGACGGGCGGTCGCGACAAGTCCTCGATCCTGGCTGACGGCGTGGAGGCGCTGATCGGAGCGGTCTATCTCGAGGGCGGTGTCGGTGCGGCGACCGCCGTCGTGCACCGACTGTTCGACCCTCTGCTCGAGCGTGCACCACACTTGGGCGCCGGCCTCGACTGGAAGACCAGCCTGCAAGAGCTCACCGCCTCACTTGACCTCGGCGTTCCTGAGTACCGCATCGTCGAGTCCGGTCCTGACCACGCCAAGTCCTTCGTCGCCACGGTCGTGCTCCGGGACGGCGTTCATGGCAGCGGGCAGGGGCGCTCCAAGAAGGAAGCGGAGCAGGAGGCCGCAGCAGCGACCTGGGAAGACCTCGCTGCACGGCCGGCACCTAGCCGCTAACGGCCGGTAACGCCGTGGCGGGAAGATGGCTGCATGCCCGAGCTGCCCGAGGTTGAGACTGTGCGAAGCGGTCTGGCCGAGCAGGTCTCCGGCCGAACGATCGTCCGGGCGCGGGTGCACCATCTGCGCGTCTCGCGTCGACACCTCGCCGGTCCGGACGATCTGTGCTCGAGGTTGGCCGGACGCCGCATGCTCAGCGTCGAACGCCGGGGTAAGTACCTGTGGGTTCCTTTGGCCGGGTCCGCGTCCGACCTCGCAGATGATGCCCTGCTCGCCCATCTTGGGATGAGCGGACAGTTCCGGATCACCGACGAGTCACTCACAGGGCATCCGCATCTGCGGTTCGACGCCGAGCTGGATGACGGTCGATGGCTGACCTTCCTCGATCAGCGCACCTTCGGTGGGGTCGGCTGGGACACCCTGGTCCCAGACTCGACGGGTACTCGGTCGGTTCCTTCTGCTTGGCAGCACCTGGCCGCCGATCCCTTCGAGGCAGGCTTCGACCCACGAGCAGTCAGCGTCGACATCCGTCGGCGAGCCAGCGACATCAAACGCGTCCTGCTCGACCAGACGGTGGTATCGGGCGTGGGAAACATCTATGCCGACGAAGCACTGTGGCGCGCCAGGGTTCACCCGCAACGCGAAAGCCGCAAACTGCCCGCCGCAGTCGTGACCTCGGTGCTCGATGCGGCGCGCGAGGTGATGGCGGAGGCACTCACCGAAGGCGGCACCTCCTTCGACTCCCTTTACGTGAACGTCAACGGCGAGAGCGGCTACTTCGACCGCTCTCTGGCGGTTTACGGACGCGAGGACCAGCCATGCCGCCGCTGTGGCGCACCGATCCGGAGGCTGAGGTTCATGAACCGGTCATCCTTTGTCTGCCTTCGATGCCAGCGGCCACCGCGGCGCTCGCAGTCACTAGGGCTCTGACGGTGATCAACAACTAGCCAGAACCGATAGTCCATTCGGGTGACCCGCAAACAATGATCGTGACCTCTTCTTGACCTGTTCGTCACAGGGGTGTCACCCTTGAGGGCGCCCCAGGCGTTCCACGGCCCGGCTGATGACAGCAGAGGCCGGCTGACTCCCAGAAAGGGCCTCCCCTCTATGGCGAAGGCAATTCTTGGCCACGTCGGTGGACCCGACCCCCGCCTCATGGCCGAGGTGGCTCGATTGCGTCGTCGGGTCGGCGAGCTGGAAACCGAAGTCACCAGACTGAACGCAGAGAACCAGGTGCTCCTCACCCAGTCGTTGGACCAGTCGCTGGACCACTCGTTGGACGGGTCACTGACGGGCGCGATGTCCGAAGGGCTGTCGGAGGAAATCATCACGTTGGACGCTCCCAGTCCGGAGCGCTCGACTCCGGCGATGGCCTAGCTACCAACTCGCGCAAGACCGCGCGCCGGTCACTGATGGCCGCGGCGTGCTAGGTAGTCTGACCGCAGCACCGACCTGCAGGCATTCCCCACCGTGCGAGGTCGACCTCAGTCTCATCCAGACCGGCAGACAAGCACACCGCAGGAGCAGCCCCGGTGTATCTGAAGACCCTGACGTTGCGTGGCTTCAAGTCCTTCGCGTCAGCGACGACACTCCGCTTCGAACCTGGAATCACGTGCGTGGTCGGCCCGAACGGGTCCGGTAAGTCCAACGTGGTCGATGCGCTCTCGTGGGTGATGGGGGAACAGGGCGCGAAGTCTTTGCGCGGCGGAAAGATGGAAGACGTCATCTTCGCGGGCACCTCGGGGCGTCCACCGCTTGGCCGCGCAGAAGTGGTTCTGACGATTGACAACACCGACGGCGCGCTGCCGATCGAGTACACCGAGGTCACCATCTCGCGAACCATGTTCCGAAATGGCGGTTCCGAGTACGCCATCAACGGCGAGCCATGTCGCCTACTAGATGCGCAAGAGCTCCTGAGCGACTCGGGCATCGGGCGTGAGATGCACGTCATTGTCGGCCAAGGACAGCTCGACTCGGTGCTGTCGGCGACGCCGGAAGACCGCCGCGGGTTCATCGAAGAGGCAGCGGGC
Organism: Actinomycetes bacterium; assembly: GCA_045807485.1. Lineage (GTDB taxonomy): Bacteria > Actinomycetota > Actinomycetes > JAHEKZ01 > JAHEKZ01 > JAHEKZ01. The sequence goes on along the minus strand of JBJMHG010000192.1, from coordinate 4,654 downwards.
GTCCTCAAGCACCGTAAGCGCAAAGAGAAGGCAGTGCGCAAGCTCGATGCCATGGAGGCCAACCTGGTGCGGTTGACCGATCTCACCACCGAGCTGCGTCGACAGCTCAAGCCACTGGGGCGCCAGGCTGAGGTGGCCCGAAGGGCAAGTGTCATTCAGGCCGAGGTGCGTGATGCCAGGCTGCGAATCCTGGCCGACGACCTCACCGAGTACCGCAGCGCGCTCCAGCAAGAAGTTGCCGACGAGAACGCTCTTCTGAAGATGCGCGCAGAGGCAGAGGGTGCGCTCGCAATCTCGCAACAGCGCGAGATCGAACTCGAGGCGGCCGTCGCGGCGACGTTGCCTACTCTGACGCATGCGCAAGAGACGTGGTTCCGGCTGACCGGTCTGCGTGACCGCTTCGAAGGTTTGGCGTCCCTGGCGTCCGAACGCGTCCGTTTCGCCGCCGACGTGCCGAGTCACCGAGTCTCTGGTCGCGAGCCGGAAGACATGGAGGCCGAGGCCGCGCTGATCCGCGGGCAGGAAGCCGAGCTCGAGGGCGCGATCGGTCGTGACCGGGTCACCCTGTCGGCCGCTGAACAGCGTCGGCATGAGGCTGAGGTGGCGTTGGCGTCGGAGGAGTCGCGGATCGCCGGGGTGTTGCGCGCGATCGGCGACCGTCGCGAGGGGATGGCAACGCTCGCCGGTCACGTGGCCGCGGCCCGGACGACGGTTGAGTCGGCGGCGGCCGAGCGTCAACGCTTGCAGTCGTCGTTGGTCGACGCCCAACGACGCGCATCCAGCGCACAGCAAGAATTCGCGTCGCTGGAATCCCGCATCGCTGGACTAGACCAGGGCGAGGTTGACCTCGACGGAGACTACGAGTCGGCTTCGGCTGCCCTGTCGCGAGCTCAAGAGCGTATTGCCGCTCTCCGCGAAGAAGAGCGGTCCGCTGAGCAACAGCGCGTCGCGCTGACCGCACGCGTCGAAGCGCTCGAGCTGGGTCTCGACCGCAAGGACGGCGCCGCCGCACTCTTGGCGGCCAACGAGCGCGTATCTGGTCTGCTCGGATCCGTCGCCGCAATCATGGCGATCGAACCGGGTGCTGAGACCGCGGTCGCCGCGGCCTTGGGTGCAGCAGCGGACGCCGTGGCCGTGTCTTCGTTGGACGCTGCGGTCGACGCCATGTCGCTGCTCAAGAGCGAGGACGCCGGACGATCCAGCATCGTCGTCGCTGGTGGTACCGAGACCGGTTCCACGAGTTGGCCAACCCTTCCTGGTTACGCAACCTATGCCGTCGACCTGGTTCGCGCACCCGAGCAGGTGCGCCCCGCCCTGCGCCGTCTGCTCGACAAGGTCGCGGTTGTTGATGGTCTACAGCACGCACGCTCATTGATTGCTGCGATTCCGTCGCTCACCGCAGTGACGCGAGAGGGTGACGTGCTAGGTGTGGCGTTCGCACACGGCGGCTCGACGCACGCACCCAGCTTGCTCGAGGTACAGGCCGCCGTCGATGACGCCAACGAGCAGCTGGTGAGCACCACCCACCGCTGCGAGCGGCTGCGATTCACGCTCACTCAGGCCACGGCAGAAGAGCAACAGGCACAAGAGCAGGTCGAGTCCGCTCTCGCCAGACTCCACGAGTCCGACGCGCGCCTTGCCGCTGTGGCCGAGCAGCTCGGGCAGCTGGGATCGGCAGCACGGGCCGCGGCTGCTGAGGCCGAACGGCTCGAAGCGTCGATCGCCGCCGCGACTGAGCGCCACAACGGTGCCCAGCAGGCGCTTTCCGAGCTGCGCATGCGCTTGGAGTCAGCCGAAGAGGCCCCAGACCTTGACGAGCCTGACACGGCGACGCGTGATGAGCTTGCTCGCGCACTGATGTCTGCTCGCGAGGCGGAGACCGAAGCCCGATTGGCCGTTCGTACAGCTGAAGAGCGCGCTCGGGCTCTGCACGGACGCGCTGACCAGCTCGAGCAATCCGCGGAGGCTGAGCGCGTCGCGCGCGCAGAAGCGATTGCGTTGGCCGCGCGTGCGGCCCGCGAGGCTGAGGTTGCACGTGCGGTGTTGCGCGCCTGCGGACTCGTCGCCACGCGGCTCGAGCGCTCCATCGGGCTAGCGGCAGAGGCGCGCGCGGCTGCGGAACGCGCCCGCACAGTACTTGAAGCCGAGCTGCTCGACGTCCGTGCTCGTTCACGCGAGATTGCCTCAGAGCTCGAGCAGCTCACCGACAGTGTTCACCGCGATGAGGTGGCACGAACCGAGCAGCGACTGCGCATCGAGCAGATCGAGGGCCGTGCGCTCGAAGAGTTCGGCATCGACGTCGACTCGCTGCTGGCCGAGTACGGTCCCGAGCAGCTCGTTCCGCCTCCGCCTTTGGCGCCGGACGAACAAGAGACAGACCCGCCGCGCGAACCCCTTCCTTTCGTTCGGATCGAACAAGAGAAGCGCCTGAGGATTGCCGAGAAGAACCTCGCCTTGCTCGGCAAGGTCAACCCTCTGGCGCTCGAAGAGTTCACGGCGATGGAAGAGCGGCATCAGTTTCTGACTGAGCAGCTCGAAGACCTCAAGAAGACCAAGCGCGATTTGCTGGAAATCATTCGCGAGGTCGACGAGCGCGTCCAGCGAGTCTTCACCGAGGCGTACCACGACGTGAGCCGTGAGTTCGTGGAGGTGTTCGCCAGGCTGTTCCCGGGCGGCGAGGGCCGGTTGGTGTTGACCGATCCGAGCGACCTGTTGGCGACCGGTGTCGACATAGAGGCTCGGCCTCCCGGTAAGAAGGTCAAGCGGTTGTCGTTGTTGTCAGGTGGCGAACGGTCGTTGACGGCGGTGGCGTTTCTCATTGCGCTGTTCAAGGCGCGGCCAAGCCCGTTCTACGTGCTCGACGAGGTGGAAGCCGCTCTTGACGACACCAACCTTGGACGCCTGCTCGACATCTACGAAGAGCTCCGCGAGAACAGTCAGCTGATCGTGATCACCCACCAGAAGCGGACGATGGAAGTCGCGGACGCGCTGTATGGAGTGTCGATGCGTGGCGACGGTGTCAGTGCCGTCATCAGCCAGCGTTTGCGCGAGGCTGAGTCGGCCTAGCCAACTGCTGGCTTGCGCTACCTGAAAGACTCAGGCTCGTGGATGGACTGTGGCTTGTTGTCGTCATTACCGTTGCGCTGACCCTCGTGGGGACCACACTTGCGCTGCTGCGGGGGCGCTCCGGTTCGCGATCCGCGGAACGGTCGAGCAGCACGAGCACGGCCACTACGATTCCCGGGGTTGGTGACGACGCCGCACCGCCCCGCGATACCCCCAAACGCACCGTCTCGACGATCGAGCTGCCGGAGGACGCCGGTGATGACCTCGACACCTCAGGCCTTGCGATCCTGGATCGACCGGCCCCTGCGGCAGGTCGGATGGCGAGGCTGCGCGATCGACTGGCACGTTCGGGATCCCTTGGCCAAGGGATCGTTGGCCTGCTCTCCAGGCCTACCGTCGACGACCAGACCTGGGAGGAAATCGAGGACTCTCTCATCTCCGCCGATCTCGGGGTCGCCGTTTCTGCTGAGGTCGTCCAACACCTACGTGACGCGATAAGGGCAGACCCGTCGGCGTCCCCGCGAGACGTCCTGCGGTCAGAACTGCTCCAGTTGATCGGTTCAGACACAGACCGCTCGCTCGCCGTGACAGCGGTCGGCCGGCCCTCAGTCATCCTTGTTGTCGGCGTGAACGGCACCGGCAAGACCACGACGACCGGCAAGCTCGCGCGAGTGTTCGTCGCCGAGGATCGCGACGTTGTTCTTGGAGCGGCCGACACCTTTCGGGCGGCCGCGGCCGAACAGCTGCAGACGTGGGGCGACCGTGTGGGAGTGCCGGTGGTCCGAGGCCCCGAAGGCGGCGACCCGGCGAGCGTCGCTTTCGAGGCTGTGAGTACGGCTATCGCGGCGGAGAGCGATGTACTGGTCATCGATACCGCGGGACGGTTGCACACCAAGACCGGTCTCATGGATGAGCTCGGAAAGGTCAAGCGTGTCATCGAGAAGCAGTTACCTGTCGACGAGGTGCTGCTCGTGCTTGATGCCACGACCGGGCAAAACGGTCTGGCACAGGCGCGGGTGTTCACAGAGGTGGTCGACGTGACCGGAGTAGTTCTGACCAAGCTCGATGGGACGGCAAAGGGAGGCATCGTCGTCTCAGTGCAGCGCGAGCTTGGTGTACCCGTGAAGCTGGTGGGACTCGGCGAAGGTGCCGACGACCTAGCACCGTTCGATCCCGAGGTCTTCGTCGATGCGCTGACCGGGTAATCCCGACCGGTAGTGCGGACAGCCCGGCTAGCTCACGGTCCGCGAGGATGGCTGGTGAAGGTGCGTCCGTGCGGTCCTGTTACGCCGACTGCGCCGTGCGTTCCCCGATTCTGGTCGTCGACGGTGATGCGCCAGCCGCCTTCATGAACGAGTCGGTGATGGTGTCGACAGAGCAGCACTGCATTCGACACATCCGTGACGCCGCCGTCGTGCCAGGGCTTCACATGGTGAGCGTCGGTGTGTGCTGGAGGTCGATGACACCCGGGCCACCGACATCCTCCGTCGCGGGCCGCCAGTAGCTTGCGCTGCTGAGTCGAAAAGAGCCGACGAGTGCGGCCGAGATCGACAACAGTTCCTTGTGCGTCCAGAAGCAGCGGTGTGAT
>JBJMHG010000191.1:0-2996 GCA_045807485.1 Actinomycetes bacterium | reverse complement strand
GCCTTCTCACCGAAGATCGCGCGCAGCAGCCGCTCCTCCGGCGTCAGCTCGGTCTCACCCTTCGGCGTGACCTTGCCGACGAGCAGGTCGCCGTCACGGACCTCGGCGCCGACGCGGATGATGCCGCGGTCGTCGAGGTCTTTCAGGATCTCCTCGGACAGGTTCGGGATGTCACGCGTGATCTCTTCGGGACCGAGCTTGGTATCACGGGCGTCGACCTCGTGCTCCTCGATGTGGATCGAGGAAAGGACGTCGTCTTTGACCAGGCGCTCGGACAAGATGATCGCGTCTTCGTAGTTGTGGCCTTCCCACGACATGAATGCCACGAGCAGGTTCTTGCCGAGCCCGAGCTCGCCGTCTTGGGTGCTGGGCCCGTCCGCGATGACGTGACCGGCCTCGACGCGGGCGCCCTCGTCGACCAGCGGCTTCTGGTTGTACGACGTGCCCTGGTTGGAGCGGGTGAACTTGGCGATCCGGTAGGTGCGGTGAGCGCCGTCGTCCTGCTGAACGGTGATGTGGTCAGCAGCAACTTCTTCGACCACTCCCGGCGCCTCTGCGGTGATGACGTCACCGGCGTCGATAGCAGCACGCTGCTCCATACCGGTACCCACCAGCGGTGACTCCGGGCGCAGCAGCGGCACAGCTTGGCGCTGCATGTTCGAACCCATGAGCGCGCGGTTGGCGTCGTCGTGCTCGAGGAACGGGATCAGCGCCGTCGCAACGGACCAGATCTGACGCGGTGAGACGTCCATGTAGTCGACGTCGCTCGGATGGACGTAGTCGACCTCGCCAGCCTTGGTGCGAACCAGCACACGATCTTCGAGGAACTTGCTGTCATCACCCAATGGTGCGTTGGCCTGGGCAATAACGTGCAGGTCTTCTTCGTCAGCGGTCAGGTAGTCGATCTGGTCGGTAACTTTGCCCTTGGTGACCTTTCGGTACGGCGTCTCGATGAAGCCGAAGGGGTTCACCCGGCCATACGTCGACAGGGACCCGATCAGACCGATGTTCGGACCTTCAGGAGTTTCGATCGGACACATACGGCCGTAGTGCGACGAGTGCACGTCGCGCACCTCGAAGCCTGCGCGCTCACGTGAGAGGCCACCGGGACCAAGCGCCGAAAGGCGACGCTTGTGAGTGAGTCCGGCCAACGGGTTGGTCTGGTCCATGAACTGCGAGAGCTGGCTGGTACCGAAAAACTCTTTGATGGACGCCACGACCGGGCGGATGTTGATCAGCGTCTGCGGGGTGATCGCCTCGACGTCTTGCGTCGTCATGCGCTCGCGAACCACCCGCTCCATACGCGCGAGACCGGTACGGACCTGATTTTGGATCAGCTCACCGACCGTGCGCAGACGGCGGTTTCCGAAGTGGTCGATGTCGTCGGTCTCGACGCGGACCGTGCTCGGACCGGTGGCGGCCTGAGTCTCACCCGCGTGCAGGGCGACGATGTACTTGATCGTGGCAACGATGTCGTCCAGCGTGAGAACGGTGTCGCTCAGCGGCCGTTCCAGACCGAGCTTCTTGTTGACCTTGTAGCGGCCAACCTTGGCCAGGTCGTAGCGCTTGCCATTGAAGTACAAGTTGTCGAGCAGCGTCTGCGCAGCCTCACGCGTCGGGGGCTCGCCCGGACGCAGCTTGCGGTAGATGTCGAGCAGGGCGTCGTCGGGTCCGGCCGTGTGGTCCTTCTCGAGAGTCAGGGCGAACGACTCGAACTGGCTCAGCTCGTCGACCACGGCCTGGTAGTCCCATTCGGGGAACTTTGCCTGGAGGGCCTTGAGCAGCACTGTGACGCTCTGCTTGCGCTTGCGGTCGAGGCGGACGCCGACCATGTCGCGCGTGTCGATCTCGAACTCCAGCCACGCGCCGCGCGACGGGATGATCTTGGCGGTGAAGACGTCCTTGTCGGAGGTCTTGTCGATGCTCCGCTCGAAGTACACGCCGGGCGACCGGACGAGCTGCGACACGACGACACGCTCGGTGCCGTTGACGATGAACGTGCCCTTGTCGGTCATCAGCGGGAAGTCGCCCATGAACACGGTCTGGCTCTTGATCTCGCCGGTCTCTTGGTTCATGAACTCGGCCGTCACGAAGAGCGGCGCGGAGTACGTGAAGTCGCGCTCCTTGCACTCCTCGACGGTGTTCTTCGGGGGCTCGAAGCGGTGGTCGCGGAACGACAGGCTCATCGTCTGCGAGAAGTCCTCGATCGGCGAGATCTCCTCGAAGATCTCCTCGAGTCCGGACTTGACCGAGACGTCGGCGCGGCCCTGGGCCTGCGTCTGCTCGACGCGAGCCTGCCAGCGCTCGCTGCCGATCAGCCAGTCGAAGGAGTTGGCCTGGAGGGCAAGCAGATCCGGAACCTCGAGAGGCTCGGCGATCTTGGCGAAGGAAATGCGGGAGGTGCGGGTGGGGTTGAATGCGGTGTTGTTCTTGCTGGCGTTGCGCGAGGCGGCCAAGAGTGGTCCTTCCGAAGGCTCAAGGACGAGATCCCAAATGCGCGCGCAGAGCACACCCGTGCTGGGTTTGGGGTGGGCGGGAGGCAGCGCAAAGAAGCAGTCTACCCGATGGGGCTACTGCTGTAAAACCAGGGGGCAGCGGCTATCAGAACACGCCGCGCACGTCGTCCTGGTTCCAACATCCCGTACACGTTCGGAACTCGATGAGCATGCCTAACCCGTCGAAGCTCAGTCAAGCGAACGCGCGGAATTGGGCAAGGATGTTTCGGGCTAATGCGGCCGTACTGGTCAGGCTAGAGGGCGGTGACGTCGTCCACCAGCCAGCGGCCGTCCTGGTAGACCATCGTCAAGACCACGCGGTTGAGGGCGATTTGCGTTGACTCGTCCGCTGCCGTCTGCGACGTCTGGTCGACGAAGAGCAGGACGTCGACCTTGCCGTCGGCTGCCGAGATAACGCCGGACGCCTTCACCTTCGCCGAGACCACGCCGCGACTGGCCGTGGCCGAGTCCGCGAGCAGGTCGTCGACGGTGCGCTGGAAC
>JBJMHG010000190.1:0-12765 GCA_045807485.1 Actinomycetes bacterium | reverse complement strand
CTAGGGCACTTCTCAGTCCGCGCTGTACGTGTCCGGGGTCCACGCCGCCGTGGCATGTCGGCAACCTTGACGGCGGGCCGCCACACCGACACCGAAGGCGACCTAGGTGCATGACCAGTCTCCGGTGTTTGCAGGCAAGGTCGCCGGGTAAGCGGCTGGGTATGTCCACGATGTGCCGGGGGAAGCTGAAGTCGAGAATCGTCGCCGTTTTTGGCGTCACCGCTGTTGTGGTGGTGTGTCCGCTGGCGGTACGAGCTGATGCCGGTGCCGGAACAACGGTCGGATGGTGGCAGTTGAATGAACCTGCTGCGGCCCGCGTCGCGATCGATTCCAGCGGTCACGGCCTGGACGCCACGGTGGGTAGCGACGTGCAAACGGGCGTGAACTTCGGCAACGGCGTGGGATACCGGTTCCCTTACATCTCCTCCAGCGCGGGAACTCGGCCTGAGCACCTCCTGACGGTGGCCGAAAACAATCTGCTCGATCCAGACCAGGCACAGTTCACCGTGGCGTTGCGGGAGCGAAGCACGCAGACCTGGGCGAACTTGGTTCAAAAGGGACAAGCGAACATGTCCGGTGGCTACTGGAAAGTGGACATCAGCAGTGGCATCTTGACCTGCCTTTTCCGGGACAGCGCGGGCGGCCAATCCACCGCATCGTCCGGCACGCCTATTAACGACGGCGCCTGGCACACGATCAAGTGTGTCCGAACCCCAACTTCAGTGACCATGTACATCGACGGTGTCTGGCGCGACACCAGAAGCAATCCCACCGGCACAATCAACAACAGAGCACCGCTGACAATCGCCGGGAAAGGAACCTGCGGCGGCACAGTGCAATGCGACTACTGGTGGGGAGACATGGACTGGATCAAGGTCATGAAGGGTTGAGGCCCCCCGCTTGGTAGCCGCCTAGGGAGCCCTCCAATCCGAACGGATTGAAGCTGATCAGCGTCTTCGGTCGACCCGGGGAGCGGGGTTGGGCGGCATGTCAGTCACCCGCCGGTGTCCTACTAGCCTTCAGCACACTGGGGTGGCGATTACCGACGGAGTGGATGACCGATGGCGGACAAGCCAACCAAGCACGAAGTCAGCGTGAACGTGCCTGTCGACGTCGAGGCCGGCGTCCCAGCCGATTTCGCCGCCATCTGGCATACACCGCACACCTTCGTCTTGGACTTCGCTGCCTTGAAGGCCGCACCTGAGGTGTTCGAGGCTGATGACGCCACGACGGTGCGTCAAGAGGCCGTTGTGGTGGCACGCGTCAGGATTCCGCCCGCGCAGGTCTTCGAGATGATGAAGGCCTTGGAGCAACAGCTCACCGCGTGGGAGACCGAAACGGGCAGACGACCAAGCGACTCGCCAGTTGAGGAGTAGGTGCCGTCGTGGATGGTCACACTGCTGTTGAGATCGTCACCGGACGGCAGGACGCCGCGTCCGTGGAGCGGCTACTGCGCCTGCTGCCCGACTGGTTCGGCATCGAGGAATCAGTTGAGCAATACGTCCGTGACGCCGAATCCAAACCGACGTATCTTGCGGTCGATCGGTCGGGCGACGTTCTTGGAGCCTTGCTCCTGACAAGACACAACCCACAGTCAGCCGAAATCCACCTACTCGCGGTCGATCCTGCTCATCATCGTCGCGGTGTCGGCGCAGCACTCGTCAGGCAGGTTGAGGCCGACCTGGTACTGGAGGGTGTCGAAGTGCTTGAGGTCAAGACCCAAGGACCTTCTGAGCCGAACGAGAGCTACGCGACGACGTTGAAGTTCTACCAGGCGCTGGGTTTCATCCCGCTGGAGGAGATCTACGGTCTCTGGCCGACACTGCCTTGCTTGATATTGGTCAAGTTCTTGCAGACCGCGGCGTCCCCGTAGCAGCTCACTCGGGGCTGGTCGTGGCTGGCTCTGGCGTCATTTGCTCGCTGGTGACGAGTTCGGCCTCGACCTCGTCAACCCGAGTCGTCACGCTGCCCTCTTGCACGACGGCAATCGCGGCGTCCATCTCGTCGCTCGCCACGGCGTCCGGAGCGTCTTGCCACTTGCTCACGCTGCTGATGATCGAGGCGAGAGACAAGCCAGCAGCAGCAACTCCCACTGCAGCGATCCCGTTCCACAGAGTGGAGTCGCCGAGAACCAGCGGCATGACGTAGGCGAAGAGCATCCCCGTGATCAAGCCGAGCAGCCATATATCGACGACCCGAGCATTTTGCGGTTTGGCCTCGACTTCATGTCGAGTCGACGGATCGCTGCCGGCCCAGAGATCCTGGAGCACGCGATATCCGATGAACACGCCTGCGATCGGGATCAGCCACCCGGCGAGCGCCATGGAAGCACCGTGTCGTTGCCGGTAGGCCGAGGTGGTCGCCACGTGCGAGTACGCACGCGATACCCAGTAAAGGAACGTGACGGCTGCCGCGGTCCACACGGCAAGAGTGATCAGAGCCAAACCCAGGACCACTGTTGTCATCGACGCGTCGACGGGTGAGCCGAAGGCAAACTGCACACCCGCCAGAACCAGGTTGAGTACGGCTGCTGCGACGACGAGCAGTTGTGCGGGACGCGCAAGGGAAGAAGCGCGTCCTGCTTTGGGCCTCGATGGAGCATCCTCGACCAGTGGCTCGACCTCTTGCATGGTGCCGAGCAGCTGGGTGTCATCGGCATGGGCCGGATCACCAGCGTCGTGAGCCACAGCCTCCGCGGCGACTTCCGCAATGGGAGTTGCCTCCACGACAACGGACGCTTCGTCCGGCGGCCCATCGGTCAAGGTGTCCAGCGGCGCCGTCAGTGGGTCGACGTCTTCTGCCTCTGCTGGGGGAGCCGTCGGGGCGGTCGGAGCGGGCGGTGCTACCTGCTGGAGGGCGGGAGTCGAAATCGGGGCAGCTTCCTGAACCGTAGCTTTTGCGGGTGGAGCGACCTGCTGTGATGGCAAGGCCTCAGGCAGGGGCTCGGTCTGACGCTGCGCCAGCCCCGCGAGGGCATCCAGCTGGGCAGAGGCGTGCTCGGCGTCCTCATCAACCTCTGGCTCGAGCTCGACAACGGCAGCTGCAGCAGCAGCCGCTTCGGTCTCGCCGTCGACCGGCGGGTAACCGACTCCTGCGGGCCAGCCACACATCGAGCAACGTTCGAGTCCTCCATGGAGCAGGGCGGTGCAGCGGTTGCAGGCGTTACCACGGGACGCGGCGACAGGCTTACGTGTGCGCATGGTGCGGGTATCGGTCGATCCGGGTCGATTCCTTACCCAAACGAGTCACCCATTTCGCCTAACCGGCCAGTGCGCAGCCGGTCCACAGCGATTTCGACGGAACCGGGGTGATGGTGCCCGATTTAGGCGATATCCCGCACGACAGGCATCGGTGCGAGAGCTACCGGACGGTAAGAATCTCGGCGGCCGTGTCGGTGACGAGGATGGTGTGCTCGAACTGGGCGGTGCGTCGCCGATCAGCCGTGACCACGGTCCAGCCGTCGTCCCATACCTCGTAGTCGATGGTTCCAAGGGTCAACATGGGCTCGATCGTGAAGGTCATGCCCGTTTCGATCAGCATGTCGAACTCCGGCTCGTCGTAGTGGGGGACCACGAGGCCGGAATGGAAGGAAGTACCAATCCCGTGTCCGGTGAAGTCTCTGACCACGCCATAGCCGAACCTCTTGGCGTAGGCCTCGATCACGCGGCCGACGACACTGATCGGACGCCCTGGCGCCACCGCCTTGATGGCGCGCATCATCGCTGCCTCAGTCCGTTCGATCAGCAGTCGTGACTCATCGTCGATGTCGCCGACGGCATATGTGGCGTCGGTGTCGCCGTGGACACCGCCGATGAAAGCGGTGATGTCGATGTTGACGATGTCTCCATCCCGCAGGACGGTGCTGTCGGGGATGCCGTGGCAGATGACTTCGTTGATTGATGTGCAGAGCGACTTGGGGAACCCTTTGTAGCCAAGTGTCGACGGGTATGCACCGTGGTCACAGAGAAACTCATGCCCGACCCGGTCGAGCTCATCGGTGGTGACGCCAGGTGCAATATGACGAGCGACCTCGTTGAGCGCCTGACCGGCAAGTCTTCCGGCGACGCGCATGCGTTCAATGGTGTCCGGGTCCTTGACCTCTGATCCGCGGAAAGTTTGCGGAGCAGGACGGTCGACATACTCCGGCCGTTCGATGTGTGATGGGACAGCGCGTCGCGGTGACAGCCGTCCTGGCGCGAGAACCGACATGATGGTTCAGTCTAGGTGGCGTCCGCTGACAAGGAGGTGCGTGATGTCCGCAAGCACTCCGGCGCACTACTGGTGGTGTCTGGACCATCAGCGCGTCGAGCCCGACGAAGGATGCGCCAACTCGGTCCGCCTCGGTCCCTTTTCCGAGTACGCAGACGCCGAGCGTGCGCTCGAGCTGGCTCAAAAGCGAACGGAAGCCTGGGACAACGATGAGACCTGGACCGACGATAAGGACGCTTGATCAAGCACCCCCACCCTGAACAACGCTGAGGGCCCCCGCACCTGTTGGTGCCGGGGCCCTCAGCGTCAGTGAACGGTCAGCGCTTGCGTGCCGTCCGCTTGGTCGTCTTCTTGGCAGTGCGCTTGGCTGGTGACCGCTTGGTGGTCTTGCGGGCGGTCTTCTTCGCCGTGCGCTTGGCTGCGGACTTCTTGGCAGCCTTCTTGGCCGTGCGCTTCCTGGTAGTCCGCTTGGCTGCGGACTTCTTGGCGGCCTTCTTGGCCGTGCTCTTCCTGGTAGTGCGCTTCGCGGTCTTCTTAGCAGTCCGCTTTGCGGGTGACCGCTTGGTGGTCTTGCGTGCGGTCTTCTTGGCTGTCCGCTTAGCGGTGCTCTTCTTAGCAGTGCGCTTTGCGGGTGACTTCTTGGTCGTGCGCTTTGCAGCGGCCCTCTTGGTCGACTTCTTAGCCGTCCGCTTGGCGGGCGAACGCTTCGCCGTCCGCTTGGCCGTGGTGGACTTGGCAGCCACCTGTGCCTCCTGACGCGTCAGTGTCCGGCCCCTTCGCCGAACGCTTTGGTTGCACAATCCCACCGTCAACGACGTGACGCCAGCACCATGCAAGTAATTCAACGTTCGTGTCGCGAACGTTTGCGACGCACATTCTGTCGGCAACTTTGCAATAACGCGAGTCTTTGTCGTAGTTCTTTTTCACCGTTGTCCATTCCGCGAGTGCGTCACGACGTCCTGCGAAGTGATGTGCAACACGTTCCACCGACGTCGACGAACGTGCTTCATCGGCATTGAAAACTCGTTACGCGGATTCTGATTGACTGACAATCGCGATGAGTCCGCTACGAAATTCGCGGTCCTGAGAGATGTTCGAGAAGTTTTGCCATCCGCTCGCGAATCGATCGCGATTGTGGCGCAATAGCCGCCTCACCTGCGGCAACGCTCACTAAGTGCTGCACGTTGTCGAACGTCACCACCTCAAGTTCTGGCACTTGGAGCGACTCTGAAGCTGTACCAGGAACGATCAACGACTCGTGCGTCACGGTGTGCAGCTCTTGGTCGCCGGTGTCGAGCGAGACGATCGTTGCGCCCGCCTTGCGCGCATCCCATGCACGTTCTAGTAGCCCCTCAGGTGCTGCTTGCTCGCTCACGACAAAGACGGTTTCGCCACGCCGAGCCGCCTCGAGACGCTCCAAAGTGACAGAGAGATGGGCCGGAGCTGCGTCCGGAGCTTGATATCGCACCAACGTCGGGCTGAGTTCGGGCACGCCGGACCACCGAGACTCGTCGTCGAGGTGCGCCGCCAGGTGCCAAGGTTCTGCATCTGGCGTACCGACGAGTAACAGACCCCCTGCTTCAGTGGTCTGGCGTCGCAGCGTCCGTGCGAAACCTTGCGTGCGTTCCACCCACCCTGAGGACGCCAACACCTCACGCAGCACCATCACGCGACTGATCTCCACGTGCTCATCGTGCCGCAGTTGCTGGCAATGCGACGGTGCAAGCATGGTTGAGCGTGTCGAGTCAGTGCCAGCGCCGCTCAGCTCGACGAATCGTGAGGTGACCCTTAGTTGTACGAGTTCTCCTGGCCGGGGTACGCCCCCGACATGACGTCAGCAGACCAGGCTTTGACCGCGCCCGAGACTACGGAACGAAGGTCGGCGTAAGGGCGAACAAACTTCGGATGCGGCCCCGCAGACAGGCCCAACAGGTCTTGCCAGACGTTCACCTGTGCGTCGCAGCCCGCTCCCGCGCCGATTCCGACTGTGGGGATCGACAGGGTGTCGGTCACGCGCTGAGCCAGTTCGGCGGGAACGGCCTCGAGCACAACGGCGAACGCGCCCGCCGCCTCAAGGTCTTTAGCGTCTCGTATGAGCTGCTCACCAGCGCCGCCTCGACCTTGCACCCGATATCCGCCAAGGGCGTTCACTGACTGCGGAGTGAGTCCGAGGTGTCCCATGACCGGGATTCCCGCGCCGACCAACGCTTCGACTTGTGGCAGTACCCGGTGTCCGCCCTCGAGCTTGACCGCGTGTGCACCGCCCTCTTTCAGAAAGCGCGCAGCCTGCGCCAGTGCCTGCTCGGGCCCGGACTGATACGAACCGAACGGCATGTCGGCGATAACCAGGGCGCGAGCGGTGGCACGGGAAACCGCAGCAACCAGGGGGACGAGCTCGTCCATGGTCACCGGAATGGTGGTGTCGTAGCCATAAACAACGTTTGCGGCTGAGTCGCCGACGAGCAACACCGGAATGCCGGCCTCGTCGAAGATCCCCGCCATCGTCGCGTCGTACGCCGTCAGCATGGGCCATCGTTCACCGCGTTCCTTCGCGGCTATGAGGTCGTGCAGCGTCACACGTCGGGATGAGTCGCCACCGTAGAGCCGTGGGCGGTCAGATGCAGAACTGGAACGGTCCATTGCTGATCCCTTCGCCTCGAGGCCTGGAAGGTCCCCGGACTCCTCCCATGGTGACATTGGGCCGCGCGGATCCCAAACGCATGGCTGAGAGTGCTGCTTGGCCGCTATTGCGAAGGAAGCAGTTGAGCCTTGGCCGGGTGGCGGGTACCGGCCAGTAGCTCGAGATAGGACTCGCGCCAATGCGCGATCGTCCAGTTACGCAGCACCTCGTCCAGCTCACGCCACCGACGTTGGCGCTCTGGCAGCGTCATCGTGAGGGCACGGTGGATCGCCTCAGCCACCCCATCGACGTCATACGGGTTGACCATGACCGCGCTCTCGAGCTCTTGGGCAGCACCCGCAAAGGTGGAAAGGATTAGGACGCCGGGGTCTGCGGGATCTTGTGCCGCGACGTACTCCTTTGCCACCAGGTTCATGCCGTCGCGCAATGGCGTCACGAGCCCGACGCGGGCGCTGCGATAGAAGCCCGCGAGCGTCCCCTGGGTGTAGGTGCGGTTGACGTAGCGCAGGGGTACCCAGTCGGCTTCACTGAATCGCCCGTTGACCCATCCGGACTGTCGTTCCAGCTCGGCGCGAATCTGCCGGTATTCGGGAACCTCTCCGCGTGAGGTGGGGGCGACCTGCAGGTACACCGTCTGACGTCGGTGCTCGGCGTGACGCTCGAGGAACCGGCCGAAGGCGTTGAAGCGGTCGTTGATGCCCTTGGAGTAGTCGAGTCGATCCACACCGATCACCAGCGAACGACCCCTCATGGACTCTCGCAAGCGGCGCACCGTGACCTGCTGGGACGCCCGCATGGCTTGCTGTGAGACGAGGTCGCGGTCGATGGAGATGGGAATGCACTTCACTAACGTACGAGTGCCGGATGGCATGGTCACGTAGTCGTCATACGTGACGCTGGCTCCGGCGGTGTTGCGCAAGTACTCGATGCACGCTGCACGGTCGTTCTCGGTCTGGAACCCGACCAGGTCGTAGTCGGTCAACGCTTCCATCAGTGCCCGATGTCCGGGCAGAGCCAGAATCAGGTCAGGCGGCGGCAGGGGAGTGTGCAAGAAGAACCCAATCCGCGCCTTGACACCTTCTTCTCGCAGCAGAGCCGCCAATGGCATCAGGTGGTAGTCCTGCACCCAGACCAAATCGTCGTCCTCGATCATCGGGGCCAGGAGTCGAGCGAAGCTTCGGTTTACCTTCTGGTAGCCCCGATAGGTGTCGCGGCGGTAGTCGACCAGGTCGAGCCGGTAGTGCAGGAGCGGCCACAGCGTCCGGTTCGCAAAGCCGTTGTAGTACGCCTCGTACTCGGGCCGGGCAAGGTCGACCGTGACGTACTTGATCGCCCCTTCACTCTGCTCACGGGGAGCACCGGGCTCATCGACCACCTTGCCCGACCACCCGAACCAAATGCCGCCGTTCTCCGAGAGTGCGGCGAACATCGCCGCTGCCAAACCGCCTGCTCGGGTCTCCCGGGGGAGTGCCACCCGGTTTGAGACGACGATCAGCTTGCTCACGAAGCAAGCTCCCACGGTTGCGAGAGTCGCATCGCGATCATGATGATTCCAAGCATGGAGTAGGTCTGCGGAAAGTTCCCCCAGGCCTCTCCGGTATCAGGGTGCAGGTCTTCTGACAGCAGGCCCAGATGGTTGCGGCGGCTCAGGATGTGCGAGAAAAGTTCCCGTGCCTCATCGGTTCGGCCGACTCGCGCCAGCGCGTCCATGTACCAGAACGTGCAGAGGTTGAACGATGTGAGCGGCTCTCCGAAGTCGTCGGCGTCGACGTAGCGGAACAGGTAGTTGCCTCGCTTGAGCTTCTTCTCGACGGCGTCCAGCGTGCCCAGGAAACGCTCGTCATCCGGCGCGATGAAGCCGAGATCAGCGAGCGCCAGAGTCGAGGCGTCCAGCCGTGAGCCGCCCCACGTCTCCATGAACGCGCCGGTGTCGCTGCTGAACGACTCGCGGAGGATGCGTTCACGCATCACGTCAGCCCGGGAGCGCCAGTGTGCTGCGCGGTCGCGATAACCGAGCTTCATCGCGATCTTTGCCAGGCGATCGGCAGCTACCCAACACATGACGCTGGAGTAGGTGTGTACGCCCTGTCGACCACGAAACTCCCACAACCCGGCGTCGGGTTGGTCGTACACGGCGTACGCCAGGTCGCCAGCGCGCTCGAGCTGCTCGAAGGCCCCGACATCGCCGGGAGTGGTGAGGCGTTGATCGAAGAACAAGTGCGTGGAAGCCATCACGACGCTGCCGTAGACGTCGTGCTGCTTCTGCAGGTACGCCTCGTTCCCGCTGCGCACGGGAGCTTCACCCCGGTAGCCAGCCAGATTCTCTTCGAGGTTCTCGGTCAACGCTTGCTCGAAGTGGATGCCGTACACCGGTTGCATTTCCCGGCCGGACGCCAGGGTGTAGATGTACCCGAGGAAGTCCTCCATGCTCTTGGTGGCTCCAAGGCGGTTCAGAGTTCTGACGACGAAGGCGGCGTCGCGCAGCCAGCAGTAGCGGTAGTCCCAGTTTCGTCCCGATCCAGGGGCTTCGGGGATCGATGTGGTCAGAGCTGCGACGATCGCCCCGGTGCCCTCGTACTGGCACATCTTGAGGGTGATCGCGGCGCGGATTACGGCGTCCTGCCACTCGAACGGAATGGATAGTGACCGTGACCACGACTGCCAATACTCGACGGTTCGGTCGTATGCATCACGGGCGAATGACTCTGCTGAGGTCGTGAGGCTTTCATCTGGTCCAAGGATCATGTTCACGGGGCGGTCGAGCACGAATGGAAGCTCTTGTTCGATGAATGGCACCCGGATGTCGGTGGTGAGGCGCAGCGTGGTGTCTTTCAGCACCCAGCGAATGTGACTGCTTCCCGTGGTGTGCTCGGGAATGCGTGCTCCCCATTCGGTGAGTGGTCGTACACGCACCCTGAGACGGGGAACGCCAGCAACCGGACGGATCTGTCGGACGAACATCACCGGGTGGTAAAGGCGGTCGGAGCGCCTGAAGCGCGGTGAGTAGTCGACGATCTCGACCGCGCTGCCGTCCTCTGCGAAGAGCGTCGTCGACAGCACCGCCGTGTTGGGCAGGTAGTGCTGCTCGCTCGACACGTAACCTTCGAGCTCGACCTCACAGACACCGTGCCCGTCAAGGGTGGTGGGTTCCAGGAGCGCGCAGAAGGACGGATCGGCCGCCAAGTGGGGCAGGCACCCCCAGACGTACCGGGCGCGGCGGTCGACGAGCATCCCGACCGTGCCGTTTCCGATCACGGCAAGGTCAAGTGACGACTCGTCGGCGGTCATCGACCAACCTCCTCGGTGATCTGGGCCAGCCAGGCTCGGACGCCCTCGGGATCGGAAATGCGGTACCTCGCGACGGTATCGTCACGAGGCCCGACCAGGATCGAGATGCCCCCGTGCCGGTGTGCCGCCTCGAAGGCGTACTCGTCTGTTCGGTCATCTCCCACCACTACCGGGCGCCGTCCCTCGAACGGACCTTGCTCGATGAGCTCGTCGAGAGCGAGCCCCTTGTCGAAGGCCGCTGGACGGAGTTCTTGGACGAAGACGCCTGGCTGCACCTTGAGTGTTCCTCCTGACTTCGCTGCTATCTCGGCTGCGAGTGTCACGACGGCGGGCTCATGCTCAGGGTGATCCCGGTAGTGCACGGCGAACCCGTACCCCTTGTCCTCGATCCACACACCAGGCAAACCTTGCACCTCGGTATCGGCTAGTGCCCGGAGGCCGTGAACCATCTGCTCGTCGACGTGATGGTGACGAGTGCCAGCGGGCCCACGAACCTCGGCTCCGTGACCACCGGCAGCAAACGGCTGCCAAGGCCCGAAGACCCGGTCGATGTCGGCGAGGGGGCGTCCTGAGATCAGTGCGAGAGCGCCATCCAGAACCTCACTCGCTGACTGCAGGAGCAAGATCAGGCCTCGGGTCGCGCGCACAAGATCCGGGTGTGACTCGAACTCGAGCAGAGTCCCGTCGATGTCGAGGAAGAGAGCCGGTCGAGGTGCTCTGAGCTCTGCCCACATTGGGGCCGGCTGCAGCGTCCTCACGGTTTTTGGTGGGGGTCGATGTCTTCGCGCCACCTGTTCGTGATCGGCAGGCGGCGGTCGCGTCCGAATGCTTTGAACGAGATCTTCGGGCCAGGCGGATATTGACGGCGTTTGTACTCGGCATGGTCGGTCAGCGTGATCACCCGTTCAACCAACGTCGCGTCAAAGCCGGCCGCAACCAAGTCGGACGCACCGCGATCCTGCTCGACGTAGTCGTCCAGGACGTCGTCCAACACCGCGTAGTCAGGCAGTGAGTCGGTGTCGAGCTGACCGGGACGCAGCTCCGCAGATGGCGGCTTGGTGATGCTGTTGGCCGGAATTGGGGGTAGTTCACCGCGCTGCTCGGCGGCCGCGTTGCGCCAGCTGGCGAGCTTCCAGACCAAGGTCTTGGGAACGTCTTTGAGCGGTGCGTACCCGCCGACGGCATCGCCGTACATCGTCGAGTAGCCCACAGACAGCTCGCTCTTGTTGCCCGTGGCAAGCACGAGATGTCCCTCCTGGTTCGAGATTCCCATCAACGTGGTGCCGCGGACGCGCGCTTGCAGGTTCTCCTCAGCGAGCCCGGTGAGCTTGAGCTGCTGCATGAAGGCCTCGACGATTGGGGCAATCGGCACCTCACGGAAGTGCAGTCCGGTGCGATGAGCCAAGTCGGCGGCGTCGTCGCGGGAGTGCTGCGAGCTGTACTCGCTCGGCATTCCAACCGCGTACACAGCTTCGGCGCCGAGGGCGTCGACCGCGATGGCGGCGGTGAGCGCAGAGTCGATGCCACCGGAGAGTCCGACGACGACCGTGCTGAATCCGTTCTTGCGCACGTAGTCGCCCAAGCCCAGGACGAGGGCTTGGTACACCTCGGCTGCATCGTCCAGACGAGGCTGGATTTGCGATGTCACCGCCTCACCGAAGAGATCAACAGTCAGGATTTCTGGAGTGAACTGAGTGGCTCTTGCCATCACCGCACCCGAGGCGTCGACGACAAGTGAGTCGCCGTCGAAGACGAGCTCGTCTTGAGCGCCGACCAAGTTGACGTACGCCAGGGGCATGCCCGCATCTCGGCTGCGTCGCGCGCACAGCTCAAGACGGGTGTCATCCTTGTCGCGCTCGTACGGCGAGCCGTTGATGACCACCAGCAGCTCAGCGCCGGCTTCTTTGGCCCACGCAACCGGTCCGCCGTCCTGCCACAGGTCTTCGCAGATCGCCACTGCGACTCGGCGTCCGGCAACCTCGACGACACAGGGCTTTTCGCCCGGCACGAAGTAGCGGTACTCGTCGAATACCCCGTAGTTGGGCAGGTGGTGCTTGGCATACCGAGCCACGACCTGGCCATCGCGGATAACCGCCGCGGCGTTCTGCGGCGAGTGCCGGGGGCGTCCCAACCGGTCAACGTGGTCTTGGGCGGCGTCGAGGTACCCCACGACAACTGTGGTCGAGGCCGGAAGCTCGGCACCGAGCTGGTCGGTCAGCGACTCGAGCGCCTCGCGGGACGCGTGGATGAACGACTTGCGCAACGCCAAGTCTTCGACCGGGTAGCCGGTGAGGAACATCTCGGGGAAGACGATGAGATCGGCGCCCTGTTGCGCCGCTTCGGCGGCGCGTGAAAGAACGAGATCGGCATTTCCGCGGAGGTCACCAACGGTGGCGTTCTCTTGCACGAGGGCCAGACGAAGCTGATTGGCTTCCGACGCGTTGGCCACCCTTGAAGCCTAGTCGTCGCACGGCTAGCTGCCCCAGATACCGTCGCCGGGTGATGCGCGTGCTTCTGACCCCGCGGTGGATCGGACGCTTCGTGCTGCTGCTTCTCGTTGTTGCGGCGTGTTGGTGGCTTGGCTCTTGGCAGTGGGATCGCGGGCACACCGAGGTGGTGCGAACGCC
>JBJMHG010000189.1:0-9806 GCA_045807485.1 Actinomycetes bacterium | reverse complement strand
ATCAGAGTCGATTGGAACGCTTGCGATGGACAGGTTGGGACATGCCGTGTTGCCGTCGTCGGTCATGTCGCACGCGCTGACAGCCGCAAGTGCGGTGACTACGGCAACCATGAGTCCCACCAACCTGAGGGGGTGGCTCACTGGATGTCCTTCACCAGCTTGGCAGCGACATCCGGGTCAGTTGGGCCCTCACCGTAGGAGGGGCAAAGCCGCGCGACGGGACATGCACCGCAGGCGGGTTTGCGGGCATGGCAACGACGACGACCATGCCAGATCAAGTGGTGGGACAGCATCGTCCAGTCTCGTCGGGGAAACAGGGCGCCAACTTCGGCCTCGACTTTCTCGGGATCGGTTTCGGCGGTCCATTGGAACCGTCGAGCCAGGCGACCAAAGTGTGTGTCGACCGTGATTCCTGGGATGCCGAAGGCGTCCCCGAGCACAACGTTCGCAGTCTTCCTGCCGACTCCGGGAAGTGTCACAAGGTCTTTCAGCCGAGCGGGTACCTCACCGTCGAAGCGTGTGACCAACTCTTGCCCTAGCGCGATGATGGACTTGGTCTTGGCGCGAAAGAAACCCGTCGAGCGGATGATGTCCTCGAGCTCTTCAGGGTCTGCGCTCGCGTAGGCGGCCGCGTCCGGGTACTTGGCGAAGACCGTCGGTGTCACCATGTTGACGCGCTTGTCGGTGCTTTGTGCCGAAAGGACCGTGGCGACCAGAAGCTCGAGTGGGTTGGTGAAGTCAAGCTCGCAGTGCGCGTCCGGATACTGCAATGCGAGTTCCCTGTTGATCTTGCGGGCGCGTCTCAGCAGCCCAGTTCTCGTCTCCACGGCCCAGCGATCCGACTTCACCCGACAAGCCTAGGCGGGCCCCCTCCCCTGCACCGTACGGGTGACGGCATCTCAAGCAGCACCGAAGGTCCGACGATGCCGACCATGACGACGAATACCAGCCACGCTCGACGAGCGAGCATGGGACGGTGAGAGGACGCGCATGGTCACGCGGGCGCAAGAACGCACCACGCGAGCGGCTGCCCGTGAGGTACCGCAGCTGAGTGACGAGTTCGCCCACCTGACCCTGCCTGCATTGCGCGACTACCGCCGGACCCTTGGGCAAGAGGAGAACCGCGTCTCGTACTGGCGTCGACTCATCCAGGCCCGCATGGACCTGATCGACCTGCAAGGCGGCGACGATGACACGGTGCGGCTGGAGCGGCTACGTATCGCCCTGGCGGAGAGCCGGGTTGGCGAGGGGCGCCGAGCACTTGTCGAAATCATGCCGATCGACGACGTCCCTCCGCTACCAGATTTAGCCTCGCTCTGGGCGCGGGAGGCCGATGCCTCCAACCCCGCATCGGTGGCTGCACTCAAGCATGACCTGGCCTTTGCGGAGCTGCAGCTGTCCGCGTACCGGGCCGCCCTTCACCGCCGACTCGAGAACGCGACAACCGAACTCATCGCGAGATACCGCGAAGAACCTCGACTAGCGTTACTGGCCTTGCCAATACCCCTCGAAGACCTGTCCTGACGGTCGGGCTGCTCACCGAGCGATCCCGGCTTGACGTCTGCCATATTCTGATGCGGCCTGGTGCGTGTGTCCCCCGGGGAATACTGTGACCGCCTGCGCCTGACGCCGACCGGAGGTGCTTCGTGGACGACGACGTACTACGTCGCACACCACTTTTTGCTGCGCTCGACGACGCGGCAGCCGCCGCCCTGCGGGCGACAATGAGCCAAGAGACAGTCGCACGCGGTGAAGTGGTCTTCTCCGAGGGCGAGCCGGGCGATCGTCTGTTCATCATCGTGACCGGAAAGATCAAGCTGGGCCAGACCTCCAGCGACGGACGCGAACAGGTCATGGCGGTACTCGGTCCCGGCGAAATGTTCGGCGAGTTGTCCCTCTTCGATCCGGGGGAACGGACCTCCACAGCGTCAGCCGTTACTGACTCAGTGCTCCTCGCACTCGGTCAGCGTGATCTGCGCCCTTGGCTCAGCGGACGCCCCGAGGTCGCTGAGGCGTTGCTCCAGGCGCTTGCCCAACGCCTCCGGCGCGCCAACGAAGCCATGGCCGACCTGGTGTTCAGCGATGTTCCTGGGCGGGTGGCGAAGGCGCTGCTCGAACTGGCCGACAAGTTCGGACAGCCGCAGGCCGATGGCAGCATCTTGGTGGCACACGATCTCACTCAAGAAGAGTTGGCTCAGCTCGTCGGAGCGTCCCGTGAGACGGTCAACAAGTCGCTCGCGGACTTCGCATCGCGCGGATGGATTCGGCTGGAAGCGCGTTCGGTGATCCTGCTCGACAGGGACCGGGTCGCTCGACGTGCTGGCTAGCAGCGCGGTGTCGAGCTAGCGACGAATGGCGTCGGCCGCTCGTGCGTTGCCGGTCGACGCCAGATAGTGCAGCTGTGCTTGTACCTGCGCAACGACGACGTCGTGCAGCGCGGGGCCAGGCAGTCCGTAGACCGCCGCCACAATGTCCTGGGACGAGGTGGCACCACGGTCGAGCGCCGACGCAACCTGCTCCAACCGGCGCGTTCGGTGCGCAATGAGCGTGTCCATTGCATTCAGGCCCCACAGCACCAACGGCCCGTGACCTGGAAGCAGAGTCAGCGAAAGGCCCGCGGCGGCTATATCTCTCAGCCGTTTCAATGAATCCAAATACGCACCCAGCTGGCCATCCGGCCATGCAATCAACGAGGAACCTTCACCGAGGATGGTGTCACCGGTGACGAGTGATCCGTCTCGAGGCAGATAGAAGCTGACCGAGTCTTCGGTGTGACCGGGAGTGGCGATCACGGTCAGTTGCAGACCGCCGACCTCGATCTCCTCACGATCGACGAGCGGGACTGTTCCGCGGCACCACTTCGGATCTACGGCACGAACCGGCGCATGCGTGCTCTCGTGCAAGAGGTCTACAGCGCCGGTGTGGTCTGCGTGTCGATGGGTGACCAGAATCAACGCGACGCTTGAGCCGACACTTTCGACCTCGGCGAGGACGGCAGCCACATGCGACTCGTCGGCTGGACCTGGGTCCACCACGATGCAGCTGTCGCCCTCTGGCTCGAACAAGACCCAGGTGTTGGTACCTGAGAGGGTCAGTTCTCCGGGATTGGGTGCGGTCACCACTCGGGCCCGTTGTGAACCCACTCCCGATACTGGCTCGATCATCCGGTCACCACCTCAATCGTGGCTGGCGCCCCGGCCAACACCGCTGATACTCGGTCGAACGCGGTCAATGACACCAGTGTGCTGATGGTAGGCGGCCACATGGGCAAGTCTCCGGCGGCATGCGCATCGACGGCCGCCTTAACCACGAACCACTGACCGGACGCCACTTCGCCGGTAAGCGGGCTAGGCGTCTGGTCGTCCGGACACCTCGCCACGTAGAAGCGGGCGTCATACCGTCGGGACTCCCCTGGTGGTGTCACCCACCTGGCCCAGGGCACGAGCGTTGCCGGATCCAGCTCGACCCCGCTCTCCTCGTGAGTCTCACGAACTGCGGCGGCCAGATGCGCCCGAACCGTGTCCGCACCTTCGTCACCCCAGACTTCCTGCTCGCGCGAGACATCGTGGACGACCGACGAGGTCGCTTCGTCGTCGTCTACCCGGCCTCCGGGAAACACGTACATCCCAGCGGCGAACGCAAGCGCCGCAGCGCGCTCCTGAAGCCACACTTCGAGCCCGTCTGGACCATCGCGCAAAAGGACGACCGTCGCGGCCGGTCGGATCGGCATCTCCCGGCTCACGCCGGGACCGCCCGCGCAAGAAAGGGTTTCGCGAACCAGTCGGCGAAACGCGCGAGGATCGGTGACGCCACCGCAAGGATCAGCACATAGGCCGCGGTCAGTGGGCCGATGTCCTCATACCCTGCTGCGACGGCGAGGCCTGCAATCACGACTGCAAACTCACCGCGCGCTGCCAACACAAACCCGGCACGCATGCGTCCTCGCGGACCGGCGCCGTCGCGTCCAGCCGCGTACCAGCCTGTGATCACCTTCGTCACCAACGTGACACCCGCCAACAAGAGCGCCCCCAGCAGGAACGGCGGCAAGGTTCCAGGATCGACCGACAGCCCGAAAGACACGAAGAACACCGCGGCAAACAAGTCGCGGAGGGGCGACAGAAGTTCGCGTGACCGTGCAGCCGCTTGGCCGGTGAGAGCCAAGCCCACGACAAAGGCGCCCACCGCCGCTGAGGCGTCCAGCATTGTCGTCAGTCCGGCCACAACGAGCGTGATGCCAAGCACCCTCAGCAGCACCTGCTCGTCCTCGGCGTCGGTGAGCCTCCTGCCAATTCGTTCCCCGTAGTACCGCGATCCGACGAGCACCGTCAGCACAGCGGTCACTGATGCCGCAACCGCGAGCAGGGCGGTAGCCATGGCCCCACCGGCGACCAACACCGCAACCAGTGGAAGGTAGGCAGCCATCACCACGTCTTCGAGCACCAGCACCCCGAGAACCGCGGGAGTCTCTCGGTTTGCCAAGCGACCCAGGTCATGGATGACCCGGGCCACGATCCCCGACGACGAGACCCACGTGACACCAGCCATCACCAAGGCCCCGATCCAGGACTGCAACAGCAGCCAGCCAGCCACTGCCCCAGGTAGCGCGTTGAGAGCGAAGTCGAGGATTCCCGACGGAATGTGTCGTCTCAGCACACTCGAGAACTCATCGGCGGAGAACTCCAGACCGAGCGTGAGGAGCAGCAAGATGAGCCCGAGTTCGGCACCGACACGTAGAAAGCCACTGGAAGCATCGAGACCCACAAACCCACCATCACCAAGCACCAAACCGGCGAGCAGGTACAGCGGAACCGGCGAAACCCCGATTCGACGAGAGAGCCCCCCGAGAATCCCTAGCGCAAAGAGCACGAGACCAAACTCGAGCAGCAAGTCCTCGATTCCCGGTGCGGCCGCGGCGAGCAGCGCCGGTTCGGAACTCATGAGCCCTCGAGAATCGCCTGCGCCTTGGAAATACCTTCCCGTGTACCAATGACAACCAGCACGTCACCACCGACCAGATCCTGGTTCGGCTCTGGTGAGGCGTAAACCCGGTCATCTCGCACCAGCGCGACCACTGACGAACCTGTCCGCGTTCGCAAGGCCGTATCTCCAAGAGTCTTGCCGTCGAACTTTGAGCCGGTTTCGATCGCTACCTGCTCGGATGTGAGCCCTGGAATCTCCCGACTCAGGTCGCCGACCTTCACGGCAATGCGAGGAGCGCCGAGAATCTCAGCCATCGTGATGGCTTCCTCCTCATCGAGTTCGAAGAGGGTGCGCCCAACGTCGGGGTCGTCACGATCGAAAGTCGACACGATGTAGCTGTCATCTCGGGTCGAGACGATGCACAGGCGCATGCCGTCTTCAAGTGTGAACTCATACCGGCGTCCCACGCCGGGCAGCAGTGTCTCGACCACGTCCATGTCAGGCGACCTCGACGATCAGCTCAACTTCCACCGCGGTATCCACCGGCAATGACGCGACGCCGACCGCGCTCCTTGCGTGGGCACCGGCGTCACCGAAAACTTGGCCGATCAGCTCGCTGGCTCCGTTCACCACATCAGGCTGCCCGGTGAAGTTGGGCACGCTCGCAACAAAGCCCACGACTTTCACCACCTTGGTAACTGCGGAGAGGTCGCCCGTGATCGAGCGCACCGCGGCCAAGGCGTTGAGCGCGCAGAACCGTGCGGCCTCTTTCGCGAGATCCTGGTCGACGTCTGCTCCAACCTTCCCGGTTGCGACCAGCACGCCATCTCTCCACGGCAGCTGTCCCGCCGTGAAGATGAGGTTTCCCGACTTCACCGCCGGCACATAGGCAGCCAACGGCGCAGCGACGTCTGGCAGCTGCAAGCCGAGCTCGCGCAGTCTGGCCTCAGGAGTGCTCATCAGCTCTCCACGGGTCGCTTGAAGTAGGCGACGAGCTGCTCGGCGTTCGGTCCGGGGACGACCTGAACAAGCTCCCACCCGTCTTGTCCCCAGGTATCGAGGATCTGCTTGGTGGCATGGATCAACAACGGTGCGGTGGCGTACTCCCACTTGGTCATCCTCCAACCCTAGCCGCGCCAACTAGGGCAATGCTTGACGACGCCGACGCGTAGGGTCGGGGCGTGGCTTCAGCTCAACAACGCGGCACCCGCACGCGGCTGCATGTCGTGACCGGAAAGGGCGGAACCGGCAAGACCACGGTGGCCGCAGCGTTAGCTCTTCACCTGGCATCGGACGGTAATCGCATTCTTCTCATCGAGGTCGAAGGACGTCAGGGAATCGCACAGCTCTTCGACGTCCCGCAACTTCCGTACGAAGAGCGAAGGGTGGCCATTGCTCGCGGTGGAGGAGATGTCTACGCCTTGGCGATTGACCCTGAGGACGCGTTGTACGAATACCTCGACATGTACTACCGACTTGGCAGAGCCGGTAAGGCGCTCCGAAAGTTCGGCGTCGTCGAATTTGCGACTACTGTCGCTCCAGGAGTGCGAGACGTCTTGCTCACGGGTAAGGCGTACGAGGCCGTTCGCCGACGCTCCGGGCAGAAGTTCGTGTACGACGCAGTCGTTGTCGACGCTCCACCCACCGGTCGTATTGGCCGGTTCCTCAACGTGAACGCCGAAGTCGCCGGACTCACCAAGGTTGGCCCGATCAGGAGGCAGGCCGACTCAATCATGGGGTTGCTTCACTCACCGAGAACGGCAGTGCACCTCGTCACCCTTCTTGAAGAGATGCCAGTACAAGAGACGACGGACGCCGTTGTCGAACTCGGCGCTTTGGGGTTGCCCGTCGGCACGCTGATCGTCAACCAAACTCGACAACCGGTTCTGAACGACGAGCAGCTCAAGGCAGCTCGTGCGGGAACACTGAACGCCGAAGAGATCGCAGCGGGACTCGAGGTGGTCGGCCTCTCAACGCATCGGCACCTCGTCCATGCTCTGACTCGTGAAGCAGAATCGCATGCTGAGCGCGTCGACCTCGAGTCTCGTGAGCGCGCTGAGCTGGCGGAGTTGGATCGGCCGATGGTGGAGTTGCCCTGGCTGGCTGATGGCATCGACCTGGCCGGGCTCTATGAGCTCGCAGACCTCCTCGGTGAACCAAGCATTCGAGGTATCTGGTGACTCAGCCCCTATCCGTCGACACTCTGCTGGTCGATGACGCCGTCACGATCATCGTGTGCTGTGGTTCGGGGGGTGTTGGCAAGACGACGACGGCTGCCAGCCTTGGAGTGAGGGCCGCTGAGCACGGGCGCCGTGTGTGTGTGCTGACCATCGACCCAGCTCGACGCCTGGCACAGTCGCTCGGACTGAAAGAGCTCGACAACAACCCACGTCTGATACCCGGAGTCGGCGCTGACGGTGGCGCGCTCTTCGCCATGATGCTTGACATGAAGCGAACGTTCGATGACATCGTGCTTCAGCATGCCGATCAGGAGCGAGCGGCCCAGATCTTCGACAATCCCTTCTATCAGTCGATGTCCAGCTCATTCGCCGGCACGCAGGAGTACAAGGCGATGGAGAAGCTGGGCCAGCTTCACCGAGAGGCGCTTGAGAAGGACGAGTGGGATCTGGTCATCGTCGACACCCCACCTAGTCGCTCAGCCCTTGACTTCCTCGACGCGCCGGCACGACTGGGCTCGTTCCTCGACGGACGACTGATCCGAATCCTTCTGGCTCCAGCGCGGGCAGGAGGAAAGGCGTACCTCAAGGTGTTCGGAGGCGCATTCTCGTTGGTCACCAGCGCCATGACCAAGGTGCTCGGTGCACAGCTGCTCACCGACATACAGACGCTGGTGGCTGGTCTTGACTCGGTATTCGGTGGCTTTCGCGAGAGGGCAGAGCGAACCTATGCATTGCTGCAAGATCCAGGAACCTCGTTCCTGGTCGTGGCGGCACCCGAAGCGGACGCTCTGCGGGAGGCCTCCTACTTCGTCGAGAGATTGCAACACGACGGCATGCCACTGGCGGGCCTGATCCTCAACCGCGTGCACACGACAGAGGTGCAGGACGTGTCGGCTGCTCGAGCAGAAGGAGCCGCTGAAGAGCTGACCGAAATCGATGACAACGACCTCACCGCAGCGTTACTGCGACTGCACGCTGACACCATGCGACGGCACGAGCGCGAGACCCACATGCTCGGACGCTTCACGGGCGCACACCCGAACGTTCCGGTTGCGATCGTGCCCGCCCTCGCTGGTGACGTCCATGACATCGAGGGGCTGCGTTCGATGGGTGCCGCGCTCACAGACGCGTAGTTACATCGATACGGCGCGTTACCGCTGCGCGCTTCGTCAGCTCACTTCAGTGATTGTGAAGTCGCCACCGCGTTCGTACGTCTCGCGCGCGGTCTCAAGCAGTCGCCGCCACGACGTCACGTTAGGACGCCTGCGCAGCAAGGCCCGACGCTCGCGTTCGGTCATGCCACCCCAGACTCCGAACTCGACCTCGTTGTCGAGCGCATCTGCCAGGCACTCGGTTCGGACAGGGCACCCCATGCACAAAGCCTTAGCGCGGTTCTGTGCCGCCCCTTGAACAAACAACGCATCTGGGTCGGTCGTGCGGCACGCCGCTCTGACCGACCAATCCTCGATCCATGCCATTGGCCCTCCCCCTTGGCGACCCGTCCCCTGGCCACCACGTTCTGTTACTGGATCGTCGGTCGTCACCCTAGCTGTTACCAGAAATGATTACGACGTGTGACCGTTGACGCTAGAGAACCGGGGCTATCGGCCAAAAGCCCCCGGATGGGGGAAGTCCTCTGACTCGATGTAACTACTGCCAGGGCCGACTCGGGGAATGACATCACGACCTGTCACGCCACGACTGCGGAGAGTCGTCCTTCGAGTTCGGTACAACGGCCCGGCTCACCTACCCTGGAGCGGTGCCTTCCCCCACCGACGGCGCCGGAACCCGGTCGCTTCTCTTCCTTGGCCTCAGCGCCGTAGCTGGCGTGCTCGTGGCCGGGTTGGCGCTTCCGGCGGTGGGGCTGGTGGGCCTGACAGCCAAGCGCGGGGCCGAGAACTTTCAGTCGCTCCCTGCCCAGCTCAGCGTTCCGCCTCTGAAGCAGCGCTCGCGCCTTTTGGCAGCCAACGGCAAGGTGATCGCCACCTTTTACAGCCAGAACCGCGTCTACGTCCCTATGGACAAGATCGCCAAAGTCATGCAGGACGCCATCGTCGCGACCGAAGATGCCCGCTTCTACGAACACAACGGAATCGACCTGCGCGGCACGCTGCGAGCACTCGTCGCCAACACCGAAGCCGGAAGCGTGACCCAAGGCGGTTCGACCATCACGCAGCAGTACGTCAAGAACGTGCTGGCCGACACTGCGACCACCAAGGAAGAGCGACAAGCGGCCCTCGAAGACTCCTTGAGCCGCAAGCTGCGCGAGCTGCGCTACGCGCTTGGACTCGAAGAGACGTGGAGCAAGAAACAGATCCTCGAGGGGTATCTGAACAT
Organism: Actinomycetes bacterium; assembly: GCA_045807485.1. Classification (GTDB taxonomy): domain Bacteria; phylum Actinomycetota; class Actinomycetes; order JAHEKZ01; family JAHEKZ01; genus JAHEKZ01. Next base: position 369 of record JBJMHG010000189.1, on the reverse strand, counting down.
TGCCTACTTCGGTTCGCAGGCTTACGGGGTCGAGGTGGCGGCGCACCGTTACTTCTCGGTGTCAGCGAAAGACCTCGACGCCGGCCAAGCGGCAACACTCTCTGGGATCGTCAAGTATCCATCGCTGTACGACCCACTGATCAACCCGAAGGACAGCGAAGAGCGGCGCAACTTCGTCTTGCAGCGGATGGCAGACGAGAACATGATCAGCCAACAAAAGGCTGACAGGTTCGCGAAGCAGCCGCTCGAGAAGATGCTCGAGCCCAGCGACCTGACACGAGGATGCGCAGTATCCAAGGTTCCGTGGTTCTGCTCGTACGTCGAAGACTCTTTCCTGGACGACCCTGCCTACGGCGCCAGTCGTGCGGA
>JBJMHG010000188.1:0-9185 GCA_045807485.1 Actinomycetes bacterium | reverse complement strand
ACTCGGGGCTGCCGAGCTGAGCTCGCCCAACTGGTTCGCTGCCGACGGCTGGTTTCTGGTTCTCGGGGTGGTGGCTGGTCTGCTCCTCACTGGCATCTCGTGGGTATGGGCCCGCCGACATCCGGTCGCACTGGTCCTGGGTCTGCTGATCGGCGCCTCGCTGCTTTCGGTCGTGGCGTGGTCCGTTGGCGGTTTTCTTGGTCCACCCGACCCCAACGTCGCGGCGGCGTCGGTGGCGGTCGGTTCGACCGTTGATGGGTCGCTAGGGCTTCGAGCACTGGGGGTCTTGGCGGCGCCAGTGATCAGCGCGCTGGCTCTGGTGTCACTGCTGCTCGCCACGATGTCGGTCGCCGACCCCGCCGCCGCGGCGATACCGCAGGAGCGGGTCGGTCCCACCGGTTTCTAGACTGGCTCCCCATGATCACCCGCATCGACCTCACTGGTGCTGCACGCGCTTCAGTGGATCCACGAGACGTTCTGCCTCGTGCCGCAATGAGCGTTGAGGTCGCAGCCGAGCAGGTAGGCCCGCTGTGCGAGGCCGTGCGCGAGCGAGGTGCCGCTGCGGTTCGTGAACTCACCAGCCAGTTCGACGGAGTCGACTTGGAGACCGCCCGGGTGCCGCGACAAGCCATCGCTGATGCGGTCAAAGCGCTCGAACCACCGCTGCGCGCCGCGTTGGAAGAGGCGATCCGTCGGGCCAAGAGCGTGCACGAGGCGCAGCGGCGCATTGACGCCGCCGTCGAGGTGGTGGCTGGAGGCTCGGTGACCGAGCGATGGCTCCCGGTTCGGCGAGTGGGTCTCTACGTACCCGGCGGTCTGGTCGCATACCCCAGCAGCGTTGTCATGAATGTCGTCCCCGCACAGGTGGCCGGCGTCGAATCGTTGGCCTTGGCCTCACCGCCGCAGCGCGAACACGGCGGACTGCCTCATCCGGCAATCCTCGCGGCGTGCGGCCTGCTCGGCGTGGACGAGGTGTACGCGGTGGGGGGTGCCCAGGCCGTTGCCATGTTCGCCTACGGGACGAAGGACTGCGAGCGCGTAGACCTGGTGACCGGACCAGGAAACGTGTACGTGGCGGCAGCCAAGCGCATGCTCAAGGGCGTCGTGGGCATAGATGCAGAAGCCGGCGTGACCGAGATCGCGATTTTGGCTGACTCGAGTGCACGGGCCGACTTCGTCGCCGCCGACTTGATCGCACAGGCCGAGCACGACGAGAACGCTTCCTGCCTGCTTGTCACGGACAGCGTCGATCTGCTGGACGCCGTTGACGCTGAGTTGGGACGTCAGCTCGTCGCCACTCGGCACCGAGAGCGGGTCGAGACCGCCCTCAGCAAGCAGAGTGCCGCTGTGTTGGTCGATGACCTCGACCAAGGTCTTGAAGTCGTCGACGAATGGGCGGCAGAGCACCTCGAAGTCATCACCGAAGACGCTGCGGAACGAGCCCGCCGAGTACGAAACGCGGGCGCCATCTTTGTTGGCGCATACTCACCGGTCTCGCTCGGTGACTACCTTGCTGGATCGAACCATGTGCTTCCGACGGGTGGTACTGCACGGCACAGCGGCGGGCTGTCGGTGCAGACATTCTTGCGCGGTATCCACCTCGTTGAGTACGACCGTGGGGCCCTCGAGGCTTCGGCGCCCTTCATCGACGCCCTCGGAGCCGCCGAAGACCTGCAGGCGCATGTTGCTGCGGTACGCGTGCGGATTCCTAGGGACACCTGATGACTCTCGAAGACCTCCCATTACGCGATGCGCTGCGTGGGCAACGCCCGTACGGTGCTCCCCAGCTGGACGTTGCGGTGCGCTTGAACACCAATGAGAATCCTTTCGCACCCGACCGAGGGATCGTGGCGGCTATCGCTGACCGAGTCGAGGAGGCGGCGCACGGACTCAACCGATACCCAGATCGGGACGCGGTCGCACTGCGACAGGGACTAAGTCGGTATGTGGGTGATCGAACCGGTGTCGACGTCGAGGCCGAGCAAGTGTGGCCGGCGAACGGAAGCAACGAGGTGCTGCAACAACTTCTTCAGGCGTTTGGAGGGCCTGATCGAACCGCGCTGGGGTTCGAGCCTTCCTACGCGATGCACGGTCTTATCTGTCGCGGCACTGCGACGGACTACGTCACAGTTGACCGCGGCGAGCGTTTCGCGCTGTCGGCCGGTCAAGTGGCAGACGCTGTTCGCCGACACCGGCCGAACGTCGTGTTCCTCTGTTCACCAAACAACCCGACCGGCACCGTGGTCGATGCGAGCGTGGTGCTCGCAGCGTACGAGGCGACGCAGGGGATCGTCGTCGTCGATGAGGCATACGGCGAGTTCAGTGACGCGCCGAGCGCTGTCGAACTCCTGGCGGGGCGGGAGCGTCTCGTCGTAGTGCGCACACTCAGCAAAGCCCTAGAGCTTGCTGGTGCCCGCTTGGGATACGCCGTTGCCGCTTCCAGCGTGGTCGACGCACTGCAGCTCGTGCGTCTCCCGTATCACCTGTCAGCTGTCACGCAGGCGGTGGGGCTGGCCGCGCTGCAGCACACGTCCGCACTTCTGCAGTGGGTTGAGGTGCTCAAGCATGAGCGCGATCGCATCGTTGCAGCACTGCTGGAGCTGGGGTACGACGTGTACCCGTCCGAGGCAAACTTCGTGTTCTTTGGCGGCATCTCGGATGAGGGCAAGCTCTGGCGCTCGCTGCTACAGGCAAGCGTGCTCGTACGTGACGTAGGAATAGCGGGACACTTGAGGGTCACAGCAGGCACGCCCGATGAAACGACGAAGTTCATCGACGCCATTCGTATCATCACAAGGGAGTCCGCCGCATGACCGCATCCCCTCGCCGGGCACGGGTTGATCGAGCCACCAAAGAGTCGTCTGTGCTCGTCGAGCTCGACGTGGACGGAACGGGGCAGACGCAGATCGACACCGGCGTCCCGTTCTTCGATCACATGCTGGCTCAGCTGGGCAAGCACGGTCTTTTGGATCTCACGGTGCGGACCACCGGCGACGTCGAAGTGGATGCGCACCACACCGTCGAGGACACCTCACTTGCGTTGGGCCAGGCGCTGCGTGAGGCGCTCGGCGACAAGTCCGGAGTCCGCAGGTTCGGATACTCGATCGTCCCACTTGATGAGACGCGCGTGCTGGCGTCGGTGGACCTGTCGGGACGGCCCTATCTCGTCCATTCAGAGCCTGAGCTGGTCGAACTGATCGGAAGCTACGACACCACGTTGACTCGACACATCTGGGAGTCGCTTGTTGCAGAGGCGAGGATCACCCTGCACGTCGAGGTACAAGCCGGGCGCAATGCTCACCATGTTGTTGAGGCGCAGTTCAAATCGGTGGCGCGTGCCTTGCGTGACGCCGTGGCCCTCGATCCGCGAGTGACCGGGGTGCCTTCCACCAAAGGAACGCTGGGTGAGTAGCGATTCGGACGCGGCGCGTCCAGTGATTCGGTGAGCTCGCTCCTTCCGCTTGTTCTCTTCGGCGCGGCCGGTTTCGCCTTCGGTGGCGTCTACACACTCGTCACGCAGCGCAAGCCCATGTGGCTATCTGGCCTGGTTGGGCTGTTTGGAGTGCTGTGCTTGGTTGCAGGGTGGTTGTACCTGTGACCGTGACCCGCGCTGCCGATGTCGTGGTACTCGACTACGGCTCGGGGAATGTCCGATCTGCTTGCCGCGCCTTGGAAAGGGCGGGCGCGCGGGTAACCCTGACAGCAGATCGTTCATCGGCTGCAGACGCTGACGGGCTGGTCGTTCCCGGGGTCGGTGCCTTCGCGACCTGCATGGAAAGTCTGACCGCCATGCGTGCTGACGAAATCGTAGGGCGACGGCTCGCGGGGAGGCGTGCAGTTCTGGGCATTTGTGTGGGCATGCAGATCATGTTCGAGCGGGGCGTCGAACATGGTGTTGAGACGGCAGGCTTTGCCGAATGGCCGGGGGTCGTGGAAGAGCTGGCGGCGCCGATCCTCCCGCACATGGGGTGGAACACGGTGCAGGTGTCCGACGGTTCTGCTCTCTTTGCGGGCATCGAGAATGAGCGCTTCTACTTCGTTCACTCGTACGGCGTCCAGCGGTGGAGCTGGCGAGGCAGCTCATCGCTCGCTGAACCGCTCGTGACTTGGTCAGAGCATGCTGTGCCTTTTGTCTCTGCGATCGAGCACGGTCCGCTGGTCGCAACGCAGTTCCACCCGGAGAAGTCTGGGGAAGCCGGCCACGTTCTGCTCCGAAACTGGCTCTCGACCCTCTAGCCTGCACGCCATGAGCAAGGAGAGGGCGCGCAAGCGTGCCGAGGAGCGGGCCCGCAAGCATGCACCGAAGAGCCACGGCGTCGCGGACCAGGCGAACGGCCAGTCGGCTGACCAGCACCAGCCGGATACTCGCCACCCGTCCAACAGGCCGTCGGACCGTAAGGGTCGGCAACGCTCTGCGCGCGAGCAACGGCGTCAGCGTCGGATCTGGGTGATTGCGATCGCCTGGGTGATTGCCAACGGGTTGATTTGGTTGTTCACCGACACGTGGAACGCGCGCTGGCTGGGCCTGACGATCACGACCATCTTGATCCCCCTGATCGTTTGGCTCGTCTGGGACCCTGAAGGCCGTGTGAACCTCTGACCCCTAGAGTTCCCGCCATGTCTGACGTTGCTGTGGAGCCTCCGTCATCGCGGGCACTGGAGCTGTTGCCGGCGGTCGATGTCGCGTCCGGTCAGGCGGTGCGCCTCGTGCAAGGACAAGCCGGGTCGGAAACCTCGTACGGCGACCCCGTTGCCGCTGCGCTCGCCTGGCAGGAAGCCGGCGCTGAGTGGATCCACCTGGTCGACCTCGACGCCGCGTTCGGGCGCGGCTCCAACCGCGACCTGTTGGGCGAAGTCGTCGGCCGACTCGACGTGCGCGTCGAGCTGAGCGGCGGAATCCGCGATGACGAATCTCTCCGCGATGCACTTGCTACCGGATGCCGGCGCGTCAACATCGGAACGGCAGCGCTGGAAGATCCGCAGTGGTGTGCGAAAGCGATTGCTGAGTACGGCGACCAGGTGGCGGTGGGGTTGGACGTCCGAGGAACGACGCTTGCGGCTCGAGGGTGGACCCAAGAGGGCGGTGACCTCTGGGAGACCCTGGAACGGTTGAACCACGACGGATGTGCCCGATATGTGGTCACGGACGTCACGAAGGACGGCACGTTGCGCGGCCCGAACCTCGAGCTTTTGCGCGAGGTTACGGCGCGCACTGACCGTCCAGTGGTCGCAAGCGGCGGGGTGTCGTCGATTGCCGACCTCCGCGCCATTGCGGGCCTCGCGCCGCTCGGGGTTGAGGGTGCCATCGTCGGCAAGGCCCTGTACGCGGGCGCCTTCACACTGCAAGAGGCGTTGGCAGCCGTGGCAGCGCCATGACCGCGCCGCGTCACTCGGTGAGCACTGGAGCAGAGTGGGAGACGCGGTACGGATATCACCGTGCGGTGGCCGTAGGTGAGCGGGCCTGGGTTTCTGGCACCACCGCGTCCAGTCGAGGTGAGGCACCTGACCCTGACCCTGCTGTGCAGGCAGAAGTGGCGTTCACGATCGCGCTCGAGGCGTTGGCCGACTTGGGATTCGAGCGGACCGATGTGGTGCTGACCCGAATGTATGTGACAGACATCGATGCAGCTGACGAAGTCGGTCACGTCCATGGTGACGTGTTCCGAGGCGTGAACCCTGTGTCCACGATGGTTGGAGTATCCGGTCTGATCGATCCGCGTCTCAAGGTTGAGATCGAGATCGAGGCGGTGAAGGGCCGCGAGACATGACCGTTGCGGTCCGTGTGATCCCATGCCTTGACGTCGACGGCGGACGGGTGGTCAAGGGTGTCAACTTCGACAATCTGCGCGATGCCGGTGACCCGGTGGAGCTGGCCAGCCGCTATGACGCTGAGGGGGCTGACGAACTCACCTTTCTCGACATCTCCGCGTCCAGCAACGGTCGCTCCACGACCTACGACATCGTCAATCGGACCGCAGGTGAGGTCTTCATCCCATTGACCGTTGGAGGCGGTGTGCGTGCTGTCGACGACGTCGACCGTCTGCTCCGGGAAGGCGCAGACAAGGTAGCTGTCAACACAGCGGCGATAGCGCGACCGGAGCTCGTGGCAGATATCGCGGCACGGTTCGGTCGGCAGGTGCTCGTCGTGAGCGTCGACTCGAGGCGGACTCGACAAGCCTCGACGCCGTCCGGCTACGAGGTCACCACCCATGGTGGACGCCGTGGTACGGGCATCGACGCGATCGAATGGGTGCGTCGGGTGCAGCAGCTCGGCGCGGGGGAGATCCTGCTGAACTCGATGGACGCCGACGGAACCCAGGACGGTTTCGACCTCAAGATGATTGAGGCTGTCAGAGCAGTGACCCATCTGCCGCTGATCGCCAGCGGTGGCGCCGGGACGCCCGAGCACTTCTGCGAAGCGGTCGATGCAGGCGCCGACGCGGTGTTGGCCGCGAGCATTTTTCACTACCGCATGGTGTCGCTGGCGGACGTGAAAGAAGCGCTGCGAGCGGCCGGTCACGTCGTCCGCTGATCATGCGCCTGACAGTTCAGCCGCGCTGTTCGTGTTGCTCCCACTTGTCTCGGGCAGACCCGGGCCCGGTCACCTCGACGTCGGCGTGGGCTCGGCGGCCATGGATGTGTAGGACGAGCTCTGGCGGAGGCGCGGTAAGAGTAACTAGGTCATCGCGTCCGTGACCGATTTCGATCGCACCGAAGTCGGGGGCGACCAGCAGAAGCGGCACCGGTGACGATCGCAGGTACCAGCGCGCTCGTTTGACCAGCTGCTGCCACAGCACCTGCTGGTCGTCCGGAGTCAGTTCTCGGGCGAGCCAGTCGAGTGAGGCGCGGCGCACATCTTCGTGATGTACGAAGTGTTCGAACGTGTTCATCGCGGCGTCCGCATGAGGCAGTCGCATGGCCGACAGCAGCGGGGGACCGGATCTGAACCGTTCGACCAGCTGGCCGTAGTCACCATGCGACAGGGAAGCCTGAGTGTGGCTCGTCCAGGATGCGAAGGGCCTAATCGCAATGCCCACTGCAGCGGGATGCCCCTCGCGAAGCACCAGGTGGGCGGCAAGGTCTCGCGCGCTCCAGCCAGCACAAAGCGTCGGAGCGTCTGGTCCGACAGCGTTGAACAGATCCGCCAAAGCGTGACGCTCTCGCTGGGCAAGAGTCGTGCCGGTCGACTCGCGGTTGGTCATGTGCTCAGCCTGACTGGTCGAGGGTGGCGCCGCTACTTGACCCCCGCACCGGCAGAATGAGCGCATGTCTGGCAGTCCCCGCATTCCTTCTGACCTCGATCCGCGCGTCGCCGAGCGGTTGAGGCGCGATGCGAACGGCCTGTTACCGGCGGTAGCGCAGCAGTTCGACACCGGCGAAGTTCTCATGGTCGGTTGGATGGACGACGAGGCTTTGCACCGCACTCTGACCAGTGGTCGGGTCACCTACTTCAGTCGCAGTCGTCAGGACTATTGGCGCAAGGGCGACACGTCCGGGCATGTGCAGCTCGTGCGCGAAGTTCGTCTGGACTGTGACGGTGACACCCTGCTGATCCGGGTGGATCAGAGCGGCCCGGCATGTCACACCGGAGCTCACACGTGCTTCGACGCCGATGCCCTCCTTGCTGACGCGGGCTCCTCTGAGCGTCTGCCATGAGCAGTGGCTTGGTGTCGCCGACACTCGAGCGATTCGTAGAGCTGGCGAAAGACCGTCGCGTCATTCCGGTGACTCGGCGCATCATGGCCGACGCCGAGACACCGGTCGGGCTCTACCGCAAGCTCTCCCAGGATCGTCCAGGCACCTTCTTGCTGGAGTCCGCCGAACACGGCGGGGTGTGGTCCCGCTACTCCATCGTCGGGGTGCGGTCCCACGGCGTGCTGACCGAGCAGCACGGCCAAGCGTGCTGGACCGGAGCAGAACCACCGGTGGGCATTCCAAAAGAGGGTGATCCACTCGAGGTCGTCGCCGAGACTCTTCGAGTGCTGCACACCCCACGTGAAGCAGATCTGCCTCCCCTGACCGGCGGGCTCGTCGGTTTTGTGTCTTACGACGCGGTTCGTCGGTGGGAGGTGCTGCCCGACGAGAACCCCGACGAGCTGCGCGTCCCGGAACTAGGCCTGATGCTGGCCACCGATCTCGCCGTGCTCGACCATGGGGATGGCTCCGTGCTGTTGATCGCCAACGCGATCAACTTCGACGATACCGACGAGCGGGTAGCCGAGGCGTGGGCCGACGCAGTGAGACGGCTCGACACCATGACGAGTGATCTTGGGGCAGCGGCCGCAGCCACCGTCGCTGTAGCCGACGAGAGCGTGGTCCCAGGCTTTGTTTCGCGCACCGAGCGTTCGAGCTTTCTCGAGTCAGTCGAGCAAGCCAAAGAGGCGATTGCGGCTGGCGAAGCTTTTCAGATCGTGGTCAGCCAACGCTTCGAGATGGAGTGCCGCGCTGATCCACTAGATGTGTACCGCGTCCTTCGCGCCACCAACCCAAGCCCGTACATGTACCTGCTTCGGTATGAAGACTTCGACGTCGTCGGATCGAGCCCCGAAGCTCTCGTGAAGGTCGCGGAGGGTCGTGTCATGGCGCACCCCATAGCCGGAACTCGCTGGCGTGGTGACACCCCAGAGGCGGACGCCGCGCTCGCCACCGAGCTGCTCGAGGACGAGAAGGAGCGCGCCGAGCATCTGATGCTCGTTGATCTGGCGCGCAACGACTTAGGGAGGGTGTGCAAGCCAGGAACCGTCGAGGTCGTCGACTTCATGTCGGTTGAGCGCTACTCGCACGTGATGCACATCGTGTCGACCGTCCTGGGCGAGCTCGACGACGATCGGTCGGCATTGGACGTGCTGGTCGCCACGTTCCCTGCAGGCACGCTGTCTGGCGCACCCAAGGTTCGAGCGATGGAACTGATCGACGAGCTCGAGCCGACACGACGCGGCCTGTACGGCGGAACCGTTGGGTACTTCGACTTCGCCGGTGACATGGATATGGCGATCGCCATTCGCACAGCGTTGATCCGTGAGTCGGTGGCCTTCGTCCAGGCCGGCGGGGGCATCGTCGCTGACTCGGATCCGGCCTATGAGTTCACCGAGTCGGTCAACAAGGCACGTGCAGTCTTGCGGGCGGTCGCGACCGCCGAGACCCTCCGAGCGCCGTGAGCTCACCTCGACCGTCCGAGCCAGAAC